>JBILBP010000017.1:0-17947 GCA_044353645.1 Planctomycetota bacterium
GCTCGCTGACCAGGGGCAGAGTGCCTTCGACCGCATCGTCGAAAACGAAATCCGCTTCGGCCAGGGGCCCGGTAGACAGGGGCTCGTGCGCAGACGGCGTCGCGGCATCCGCACCATACTCGTCCCCAGGCTGGGTGACGGTGTTCACCACCTGCATGAGCTCGGCGAGCACGGCCGCCGACGACGACGGCGAGCGCGCCAATTCCTGTTCGAGGATGGCCTCCAACTGCGGCAGCACCGTCGCCGCCGCCCGCGTCAGACGCTGCAGACGCCGACCGGTGGCGGCATGCTCGGCGACCGCCGTGCGCAAGGCCGCAGCTAGGCGGCTCAGCTCGCCGGCACCGGCAACCAGATGCACCGCCGCCACCAGCGAGGCGCTGCCAGCGATGGTGTGCCCGACGTCGTCGAGGGCATCGACGTCGGCGATCGCAGGTGGCGGGTGATCCAGGCTCGCCGAGAGTCCGGCGGTGCGCAGCGTCGCCGAACTCAGCAGCGAGCGGATATCCTCAGCGAAGTGGTCGCTGACGTCCGCGAGTGAAAAGGTCTCCATGCAGATTCCTCAGCTGACCTTGAACCGGCCCATGCTGGTGCGCAGCTCCTGCGACAATTCGCCGAGGGTCTGGGCGATCACCAACGAGCTTTGCGCCGTGCCTTCGGTCTCCTGAGCGATCGTGGAGATGCGTTGCATGGTGCCCACGACGTGCTGCGCACCGTCGACCTGGGTACGCGCGATGCCGGCGATGTCGGTAACGAGATTTGCCGATTGGCTGGTGGTCTCTTCGATACGGGCCAAGGCATCACCGGCGGCAGACACCGCCCGGCCTTCTTCTTCCACCACGAGCGTCTGGCGCTCGATGGCGGCCACTGATTCCGTGGTCTCGACCTGGATGTTGCGCACCAGCTTGTCGATCTCTTGGGTGGCGGTGGCGGTACGTTCGGCGAGCTTGCGCACTTCATCGGCGACGACGCTGAAGCCGCGGCCCTGTTCGCCGGCGCGGGCGGCTTCGATGGCGGCGTTGAGCGCGAGCATATTGGTCTGTTCAGAGATCTTGGCGATGGTGCCGACGATCGAGTTGATCTCCATGCTGCGATCGCCGAGGATCTTGATCTTCTTGGCACCGGCCTGCACCAGCACGCGCAACGAGTCCATACCGCTGATGACGTTCTGCACCGAATCCGCGCCCTGCTGGGCCGAGGCCTGAGTGCGTTGGGCGGCGGCCACCGCGGTCTCGGCATTGCCGGATACGCGCCCGATCTCGTCGCTCATGCGCCGCACCGAGGTCGTCGCCGCGACCACTTCCGTGGCCTGCCGCGACGCACCGGCAGCCATGGTGCCCGCCGACTGGCGCAGCTGAGTCACGGCAGCGGTGGTGCGATCGAGCTGCTTGTTGATGGCGGCCACCAGTTCCTGCCAGGATTCCATCATCTGATTGAAGGCGTCGGCGATATTGCCCAAGGTTCCTTCGCCAACCTGCGCGCGAGCCGTGAGATCGCCATCGGCGGCCGCCGACACCACGCGCAGGAGCGAGAGGATGTCGCCCTGCAGGCTGCGGTTCTCATCAACGATCTTCTGCTGCTGCGCACGCACCGAACTGGTGAAGCCGTTGAACACGTAGCTGATGAGGATGGCGGCGATGAGGAAGGTGATGATGCCGACGAGGCGCGTATGGCGGAAGCGGTCGGCACGCTCGACGCAGAGACGATCAAGCTCCGGACCGACCTTGGCATTCAGCAGCGCAATCTGGTTGACGAGATTGGTCGAGATCGCCGCGAGATGGGACATGTCCATGGCTGTGGAGGTGGCTTCGAGCAGCGGCGCGCGCAGATAGGCGACGTAGCCATCGACCTCTGCGGCGAGCTCCTTGAACGGCTTCTCGAGGGCCGGACGCAGGCGACGGTTTCCTTCACGACCCTCCGAGGCGCTGTATTGCTCGTTGTCCTCCAAGGCGGTCTTGAGGTCGATGGCGATGAGATCGTTGGTCGTCGAACTCAGCAGCCCGAGGGTCGCCGCCAGATCGAGGCGTTCGGACGGGCTCAGTTGGCCATCGCTGAAAGCCTGGATGGCACCGCTGCCGGCGCTGGTGGCGAGCTCACCCATGGCCGGGAGCTTGAAAACGTAGGCGTCCATCATCCAGTAACTATCGAGATCCGGATCGAGAATGAGGTTCGAATTGTTGCCGGCTTTGTTGATGATCAGTTCGCTGACCAGGAGCGCGGTGAGCTTGGCAATCTGTGCATCGCGGGCCGCGGGGTCGACGAGCGCGGCGGTCTTCACCCCCGACCACAGTCCCTTGGCCTGCTTCCAGGTCGCAGAGGTGCCGAGATCGGCACCGTAGCTCTGGTCGGCGGCGTCGACGGCGGCGAGCAGCTCATCGCCGTGGGCCATCAAGCGCACCTGCTCGGCAGAACCCAGGGCTCCCGGCAGAGCGCTGGCGACGCGCAGGCGCTGCACATCGGCGAGGAATTCGCGCGCCGGCGTGATGTAGGCCACACCCATGCTTTCCTTGCGGCTGAACTCGACGCTGTTGGTGGTCTGCTGCACCAGCAGGTAAGCCACGTAGAAATCCGGCAAGAGCAGAAAGATCAGCAGAAATGAGCGGGCGAAGCGCACGCGCTCGATGAAGAAGTACACCGGCCAGAAGATGATCCGGGCGAGCGTGGACGAAGAAGATGCGGATGAAGTACTCATGCGGATTCCTTTGCAATTACGCCGCGGCCGTGGTCAGACGGGCGGGACGCAGACGTTCGAGACGGAGGGCGAGTTCGCCGGCATCGATGACCGCCGCCGTCAGGGTCGGCGCGCCGGCGATGGCGAAGGCTTGGAAGGCGGCGATCCACGCCGGTTCGGCGGCGCGGTTGACGCCCCGCCGTCCGCTGGGATCGGCGATCAGCACGCCATCGACCGCGTTCACCAGCAGGCCGCACTCGCAGCCGGGCAGGCGCAGGACGACGGTCAGCAGCTCACCGGCCGTACGCGGCAGGGCCGCTACCGGTGCGAGCTCGAAGACCGCGCCGAGGTCGATGACCGCGATCGAGCGCCCACGTAAGTGGGCCACACCGCGCACCGCGCGCGCGCATCCCGGCAGGCGGGTGACGGCCTCGAGGGTCGCAACTTCGCCGACCAGCACGGTGTCGAGGGCGAGGATGGCGCCGCCGACGCGGAACACGCAATACGAGTGGGCGAGCGTACTCATGGTGCAAAACGCTTGATCACCGAGCGGATCTGCTCGGCGGTATAGGGCTTGATGAGGTAGTCGTCGGCGCCCTGCTTACGGCCCCAGAATTGGTCGGTTTCCGAGGATTTGTGGGTGATCAGCACCACCGGGATGCGGGCCGTGGCGGGGTCCTTCTTCAGCCGCCGGCAGGCTCCGAAGCCATCGAGGCCGGGCATCACCACGTCCATCAGCACCAGCGCCGGCAGCAGCGAACGCGCCTGCGTCAAAGCCTCTTCGCCATTGGTGGCGAACACCACTTTGTTACCGGAGGCCTCGACCATACGGCCGAGGACCTCACGATCGGTACGCACATCATCAACGATTAGCACGGTGCTCATCGCACGACTCCGGCCAGATGGCGGTTCAAGTTGGGCTTGGCAAAGAGGGTATTCACGAACAGTTCGATCATGAAAGAGACGATGAAAGAGACGATGAAAGGGCCGCTCCGCCTCTGCCCTGGAGTAGGCGCGCAAGCGCCGAGAAAGGGATCGGCCGGGTCAGCACGCGGTCATAACCGGCTGCCGACAAGCAGCGCTGCTGTTTCCGATCGGGGTGATCAACCAGCGCCGCCAGGAGGAGCGCGGAAATCTCCAAGCATTGGCGGACTTCGCTGGCCAAGGCCGCGAGCCGCTGCGGAGCCACGACATCGACCAGCACTAGACGCGGAGCGAGCTCGAGCAGCACTGCCCGCAGATTGTCGGGGGTGCACAGCACCAGTTCGTCGCCGCGTTGTCCCAGCCAGGTTGCGAGCGCCGTCGCCAAGCTCTCGCCGGGGCTGCGATCATGACAGAGCACCACCGCGCCCGCCTGGGCTGAGAGCTGCGGGTTGGCGGTGATCAGACGCACTTGGATCAGGCGATAGAGGATGTGGAAGACCTCGAAGGTCGAGAGCCGCTGACCCTGTTCGGCGAGACGGGTTAGGATGTGCTTCACCGGTGTTCGCCCGTCGACCAGCAGCAGCACCTGGGTCTCTTCGACGGTGAGCGTGAACAACGGCAGGCGGGCACGGAAATCTGCGGCGCGCGCGCAGCATTGATCGAGAGAGCGGACCTCGAGTTCGATCTGCGACCAGTCATCGACCAGGCGCAGCCGGTCGAGGTGCAGCTGATCGATGGTCAGCTCCAGTCCGGCCTGTTCAACGACGCTCGGCAGCCGATCGCGGTCATGCCAGGACCACGGCAGCGGTCCGTCGGCGGTCAGCTGCAGCAAGACCTGGCGACCGTGCTGATGGAGGACGGCGAGCCCCTGGAGGTGGTCGCTGGCGGCGAACACGGCGGCGATCGCCGGCGCCAGTTCCGCGTTCTGGCTGAGGAGCTTGCCGGGCTCTTCGCTGATGCCCGAGGCCACCAGGACCCGGCGAGCGGCGATCACGCCCCGCGGGGCGACCAGGCGCAGCTCGCCGCGATCAAACCACACCTCGACCCCGTCTTTGTCTCCGACGTAGAGCACGCCGGTGCGATGCGCATCCGCCACCACCCGCAGCAAGGGCAGGAAGGACAGGAAACCGGTATTCCCCGAGAAGGAACTACTCGACGGCGGCGCGGCCGGCGCAGGCGCGACCAGCGGCGTCAACCCCTGCAGGACCGTGCCCATCGCTTCCGCGGTGAACAGGCGCCGCGCGAGGAAGGCCGCCGGGGCTTGCGCGCCAGCCTCTGCCAGCCATTCGGGAATGCGCGAAAGACGGTCGCGGAAGGCGCTGAACAGGACCTTGGCCGCGGCTTCGCGTCGACTCCGCTCGCCGGGATCGTTGACGAAGGATCCGGTACCAGGGGCCGCGGTCGCGGCCCCTGACGGAAGATTCACGGATGGAGTCGCGGCCTGCACTGGCAGCACTGGCAGCACTGGCAAGCCCGACGGCTGGCTCGCCACCGGTGGTGTCACCGCGCGGCTCAAGGCGCGGGCAATGACATGCTGAATCTCCGCCGGCGCGAAGGGCTTGGCGATGACGTCCAGCACTGCCCGCCGAGCCTTGAACAAGGGCCGGATGTCATCGCCCTTGCCTGACATCACCACTACCGGGATGCCCTGGGTCAGCGGGTCGCGCGCCAGCTCGTCGCAGACCTCAGTGCCCTTGAGATCGGGCAGGATGTAGTCGAGCAGGATGAGCTTCGGGCGCAGACGGCGCGCGAGGTCGAGCCCCTGCTGCCCCAAGGCCGCCACCTCATAGGCGTGCCCCGCCCGCTGGAGGGTCATCTCCAGGAGCTTGCGGATGGTGAGGCTGTCATCGATCACCAGCACCGGACCGTTTTTGCTGATCGACGAGTCGAAATCCATGGATGGCATCAGCGCATTCATGAGCGCAGCTCCATGGCCACCGCCGTCACTGCGCACTCATAGCTGCGGGCCGCCGCCGCCAGATGATCGATCACCGAGCTCGCGCCCCCTTCCGCCGCCGCGGCCAACAGTTCAGGGGCGAACTCCGGCAGGTCCGGAAAGGGCGCACTCGCCAGGATCACGTCGCCCGGTTCGGCAGTGAGTACGCGCACGCCTTCGTCTTCGGTCTGCGCCGACAATTCCCACCACGCGGGCAAGCGCTGACGCGAGATCACCCGCACCGGCCAGCCCGCGGGCGCCGCCAGCAGCCATCGCCCGCCGTCGAGATCGAGATGCACCAGCGTCGACCAGGCGCGGGCCCGGCGGGCACCAAGAAGGCGCTGCTGGTGCACCGATTCCGGCTGATCCTGCCAAGCGGCCAGGGCCGGCATGACCTCGCGCTCGAGGTCGAGATCGGTGAGCGTGCACAAACTCAGCACCGCCGTCAGCCCCGCTGACGAACTGACCTCGATGCGTTCGCCACCGTCGCTGATCAACCACGCCGCCATACCACGGCCGTGTTTGAGCTCTTGAAGGCGCACGCGGTCGCTGACGAGCGGCGGGGCATCTGCTTCTGGCGCGACTGAGGCCGAAGAAGGCACCTCCGGCGCGTCAGCCCGCCACGCCTGCGCCGCGCGCAGGTGGGGAATCATGCGTGCGTGGTCGTAGGGTGGCCCGAGCAGGGTCAGGCGGCCACCGTGGAGGTTGATGACCGGCTGCACCAAGGGCTCGCTCGTGAACAGCACCACCGGCAGACCGGGAAAGACCTCGTCGGCGAGATGTAGCACCGCCGCCGGCAGACGACGCGCGCCCGGGCTCAACGCGGCCACGATCAGGCTGGGGGTGAGCTGGGCTAATCCCGGATCGCCGGGTGCCCAGCACTGAGTGCTGAAGCCGCCTTGCTCGGCAGCCAGGAGCAGAGCTTGCTCGAGCGCCGCCTCCATGTGGTGGTCGATGACCAGCATCATCGGCGCATGCGTGCCGACCGCGATCCCGCTCGACGTCGATTCGAACCGCACGTTCATGATCCGACTGCGCTAGATTCGACGGCTAGAGCCTGCGAAATGAGGGCTAGCGCCAGTAATCCCACCTGACGGCCATCGGCTAAAACGCAGGCTTGGACCCAGTTCGCTGGCCATGTCGCAGGCCAGCCAGGGAGCCCGCCAGCCGGGGTCGCAGCGGTAGGCTCGATCAGCGCCAGGCCATGCATACGATCAACGCGCAAGCCCCAGGCTGGCGGCTCTCCGGGAGCCAGGAGCGCATAGTCCGGATCATTCCCGGGCGCTGACGGTGCGACGTCCAGCAGCCAGATCCCCAGGTCGTCGGCAAGGGCGCGACCGGCACACCACGCCGCCGACTGCGGCAAACGCGGCGAACAGCGCACTGGCACGGCGCGACCGACGGCCGCGACCGCCAGGGCCACGAGGACTCCCTGGCGCTCAGCGACAAGGACTCGCTGGTCTGATGGTTTTTCTGACCGGTTCATCAGAAAAAATGTTTACTTCTCTACCACTGGATTGCATTGCTTCACGGAGCAGCACTTTAGCTGCTGCTGCAACTGGCAGTTATTTTGCCGCTCCCGACCATTTTACCAAAACCAACCTTCTCCTGCCATCTGCTCGACGCATCTGCCCGTGGCCGGAACACGCCGTCGAGACCATTCCCCACGCACTCGGCAGAAAGCTGGCGCTGTAGCACGTCGGACGCTTGCCCTAGATCATCGTCCGGTGACCTCGCTGCTGCCAGCACCTTAAACTGAGCTGAGCTAAGCTGACTTCAGGCGAAACTCGGCTCTCCACCCTTCAGTGGCGGGATGCCGATTTTGGTGAAGACCTCGGTCAGGCCCTGCCAATTGACGGGCTTGATCAGGTAGCCTTCGCACTGCGCGCGGAAGGCCTGCATGATGCTATCGCGAGCATCGATGCTGGTGGTCATGACGATCTTGATGCCGGCCCCGCCGTTGCGGCCAAAACCGTACTCGACGGCGCGGATGCAGCGCAGGCAGGCCTGGCCATCAAGGCCCGGCATCATGATGTCGAGACACACCAGATCGAAGGGCTGGTTCTTGACCAGCGCCGCCGTGAAGGTGCGGATGAGCGCTTCGCCATCCGCGACCGCCGTCACCGAGCCGTAGAGCTTGCACATCGCGCAGAGCATCAGTGAACAGGTCTCGTTGTCCTCAGCTATGAGAATGCGCATGAAAGTATCTTCCTCGGAAAAAAGCTCATCGGATGGTCGTGGTCAGGAAGGCTGAGGTCCGTCGCTCGAGGCGGGCGAGAGCCTGCAGGATGCGCTCCGGCATCGCCGACAGCGAGGCGATCTCGCAGGCGGCGCCGCAGGCGATCGCCGCTTTGGGCATGCCGAAGACGACGCTGCTGGCCTCATCCTGGACGATGGTGTGCGCGCCCGCGGCGCGCATCGCCTTGAGACCGACGGCGCCATCCTGCCCCATGCCGGTGAGCAATACGCCGACCGCATTGACCCCCGCAGTCCGGGCGGCACTCAGGAAGGCGACATCGACCGCCGGTCGCTGGTAATGGACCTCCGGCCCGCCACGGAGCTCGACCTGGTAGCGCGCACCGCTGCGCACCACGACCAGATGGTGGCCACCGGGAGCTACATAAGCCAGGCCCGGGAGCAGCGGCTCACCGCCGACGGCCTCGGCGACGCGGATGCGGCTGGTGCGGTTCAGGCCCTGCGCAAACGAGGCCGTGAACATCGGTGGCATATGCTGGACGATAGCCGTCCCCGGCGTATCGCCGGGCAGCGCGGCGAGGATCTCGCGCAAGGCCTCGGTGCCGCCGGTGGAAGCTCCGAGCATCAGGACGGTGTCGGTGGTGCGCGTCAAGCCGCCGCTGGAGGGCAGCGATTTTTCGAGGGTCGGCAGCTCGCTGAGCCGAGGAGCACGGCAGCGTGCCGCCGCCGCGCTGCGGATCGCTCGCGCGAGGCGCGGGACGGCATCACCGACATCGTAGGCCGAGCCGGGTTTGCAGAGGACCTCGACGGCACCGAGCTCGAAGGCGCGCATCGCCTCGTGGCTGCCCGCCGGCGTCAGACTGGAGATGACCACCACCGGCAACGGATGATAGCGCATGAGCTTGGCCAGGAAGCTGAGGCCATCCATAAGCGGCATCTCGACGTCGAGGGTGATGACATCGGGCTTGAGTCCGACGATGAGCTCGCGGGCGACGTAGGGATCGGGAGCGCTGCCGATCACGCGGATGTCGGGGGTAGCATTCAGGCCGTTGGTCAGCACCCGGCGTACGGTGGCGCTGTCATCGACGACCACGACCGAAATCATGCGCACAGTCCAGTCGACACGCACACGGCTTTGAGGATCCGCGAATTGTCGACGTCGCCATCGATGGCCACGCCGATCACGCCTTCGACGAGGGCGAGCAGCACGACATGGCGCGCAGTCAGCGGCCGAGGCGGCGTGGCCTGCGGCGGATGCAGGTGGAACTCGTGCTCCTGGCCATATTTCACCGGCAGGAGATTGCCGACGATGACGTTGGCGAGTTCACTGCACGATTCCTCGATATCGTTCTCGGCAAGGGGCGCGTCCGGCATCAGCCCGAGAAGATTGGCGGCGGTGGCCGCGGCGGCACCGCGATCGAGGGCCACCACGATGCGTCCGCGGCTGCCGTCAGGACCGACCCACGGCACCTCGATGTGGATCTGCCACGGATCGGGTTCCGTCTCCGCCGGGCCGACCGGCATGAGAAAAGCCAGGTCTTCGGCGACGGTGGCGATCGTGGCGAGGTAGTCGGATTGGCTCATGGTGCGCCTCCTTGCATTCCCGCCATCAATTCATCAACCGCCGCCACCAGCTGCTCAGGACGGAAGGGTTTGTGGATGAAGCCGGCACCCTGGGCCTTGAGGCGGGCGATGCGCGGCAGCGAAGATTCGGTCGAGACCACGATCACCATCGTCGCGCGCAGGGCGAGATCGGCGCGCACCTGGGTGAGGAACTCTTCGCCATCCATCACCGGCATGTTGATGTCGAGCAGTACGAGATCGATCCATTGGCGGCGCATCGCCTCCAGGGCCTGCGCCCCGTCACCGGCCTCGACAACGCGGGCGATGTTCAGACCGGACATGCCGACGGCGCGCGCGACCATGCCGCGCATCATCCGATTATCGTCGACCACCAAGATGGAAAATGCCATAGCGGGTTCCTAAAGAAGATATTTCCGGCCCTGCGACTCGATCATGGTCTCACCGCTCTCGAGCTGCAGGGACATCGTCCGCGGGCTGATTCCGCCGGTGTCCTCGCCGGCCACCAGCACGCCCTGCTGCCAGAAGACCTTGCGCATCACGGTCAGATTGCGGGTGGCGATGTTGAACAGATCATTGGTGGTGACGGTCATGTTCGCCGCTCCCGCGACCGTAACCCGCAGCCGGCGACGGTTGGCGCCGAGCTCGCTGGCGGCCTTAAAGAGCAGAGCGATGCCGAGATCGACGAAGCGCTCGGGGTGCTGCTGGGCGAGCCCGGGGTTGAGCTGCGCGAGCGGCAACTGGGCATGGAGCATGACCCCGACCCGCGCATGCGGATCATAGACCACGATCCCCAGGCAGCTGCCCAGGGCATGGGTGATGATCTGACCGCGATCGGCGCGCCGGGCGGCGATGGCGCCGATGCCAACCACCACGCGGCCGGCATCGGGAAGGTGATCAGGCGACTCAGGAAACATAAGTAGCCGGGGCGATGGAGCGCAGGGGATGCTTGATCGCCGAGAGGCTTTCGGAATGACCGACGTAGAGCGTTCCGCCCTTGGCCAGCAACCCCGCCATCCGGTTGACGAGGCGCTCCTGTGTCGGGTGGTCGAAGTAGATCATTACATTGCGGCAGAAGATGCAGTCGAAGGGCCCGCGGATGGGCCACGATTCCATGAGATTGAGACGTGCGAAGTGCACCAGAGAGCGCATCTGCGCGGTGACGGAGAAGATCGCCGGCGGTCCGTGCTCGACCTGTTCGAGAGCCAGCTGGCGATCCGCCGCCGGCAAGGCTTCGATGCGCTGGGCATCGTACCTGCCGGCCTTGGCGCGGGTCAGGGCGCTGGTCGAGATGTCGGTAGCGAGCAGAGCGACGTCGCGTTTGCCGATGTCGGGGATCGCCCGCAGCAGGCTGAGGGCAATGGTCCACGGCTCCTCGCCGGTGGCGGCGGCAGCGCACCACACCCGCACTCGCGAGGGACTGCCCCCGGACCTCGTCAGCGCCGGCAGCACGCGCTGCTCGAAATCCGCGAAGTGTCCCGGTTCCCGACGCCAGGCGGTGTGGTTGGTGGTCAGCAGATCGAGCATCACCGTCAGCTCCTTGGCGTCCCGGCGCACCAGCTCGACATAGGCGGAAAGCTCGCAGTCGAGCTGACGTAGTCGTTTGCCAAGTCGCGACTCGACCAGCGTCCGCTTGCCGGCGCTGAGGTTGATGCCCGCCACCTCATAGGCGATGGTCATGATCTCGGCGATGGGATCGCTCATGTGAAGATACGACGGTGACGGTTCATGGCCGCTTCAGAACTTGCTGAGGACCTGCGCATCGCTGGCACCATCATCATCGAAGGGGATGGCCTTGCTCGCCAGCGAGGTGGTCGTGCGCAGCGCTTGAGTGCGGGCCATGGGCTTCTGGAGGTTCACGGTCTGCGTTGCCTTGACCGGTCGGGCGTGGGCGTGAGCGGCAGGGCTGGGGCGCTCGGCGGACATGCCCCGTACCATCACATCGAGGCCGCTCACCAGGCCGTTGAGCATCTGGCTCTGCGCCGACAGTTCTTCGCCGACGGCGCTGTTCTCTTCGGCACTGGCGGCATTGCCCTGGGTGACCTGATCCATCTGGCGGACGGCGATGCTGACCTGTTCGATGCCCTGCGCGACCTCCTTGGTCGAGGCCGCGATCTCCGCCACCAGATCGTTGATCTTGCGGCTGGCGGTGGTGCTCTGGCTCACGATCTCGCTGACCCCCTTCGCCAGGATCACGCCGTTGTCAGCGGCCTTGACCGAGTTCTCGATCAGGGTCGAGGTGTTACGCGCCGCCTCGCCGGCACGCTGCGCGAGGTTACGCACTTCTTCTGCGACCACCGCGAAACCCTTGCCGGCATCCCCGGCGCGGGCGGCTTCGACCGCCGCATTCAGCGCCAAGAGATTAGTCTGGAAGGCGATCTCGTCGATGGTCTTGACGATCTTCGCGGTCTGATCGGCATTGCTCTTGATGTCCTGGATGGCCTTGGCGAGTTCGACCATCGCCTGCGAGCCGCGCTCGCCGGCCTGACGGCCTTCGTTGGCGAGCGTCGCCGCCGAGCTCGAACTGGCGGCGGTCTGGCGCACCATCGAGCCCATCTCCTCGAGACTGGCGCTGGTCTCTTCGAGGGCAGCAGCGGTCTTCGAGGTCCCGTCGGCGAGCGACTGGGCGCCGCCGGCAACCTGCAGGGCGGCACTGGCGGTTTCATCCGAGCACGAGGCGAGGTCGGTCACCGTGCGCATCAGCGCACGGACGATGCCGCGGGTGATGAAGAAGGCCAAGAGCGCCCCGGCCACGACCATCGACACCAGGCCGAGGATCACCGTCAAGGACGCCGACTGGAGCATGTCCATGTTCTTCTGCGATTCATCGCTCGACTGCTTGAAGGCCTCGACCACCGAGCCCTGCGAAATATCTTGCAGCTCCTTGCCGGAGGCCATGCGCTTCTCGCTGATCTCGCTGAGCGCCTTGTTCAAGGTGATCAGCTCCTTGATGTCGGCTTGATAGGCGTCGATGTTCTTGGCGACCACGTCTAATTCCTGGAGATGCTCTTTGAGCAGCGTCATGCTCCGCAGATGGTCGATCAGCTTATCGATCTCGCTGAACACCGGCATCAGCTCGCCCAGCGCGGTCATGTTACGGGCTGCCTGGCCCTTCCAGCAGGCGACGCGGACCTTGGCGATCTTCTCGATCACCAGGGTGATGGTCGCGATCTTCTCGAAGCGCTTCATTCCCTCGCTAACGGTGATTCTGCCCTCAGCAGGCTTGGCTTCAGCGGGCTTGGCCTCCGTGGACTTGAAATCAGTGGACTTGGACTCAGCGGCCGAGTCAGCCACCTGCAGTTCCTGTCGCATCAGCTCGCTCTGCGAGGTGAGGTAGTCCGAGGTGCTCTTGCTCAACTCGGCGCCACTGGCATTGAGTCCCTCGTTGACCTTGGCGATCTGCTTGAGGTGGTCATCAGTCTGCTCGAGCAGCACCCGGAAGCCGTCGGCGGTAACCTTGGCCTTGGCGGCAGCGACACCGAACAGCGGCAAGTTCTGATCGTTGGCGAGCTTGATCGACTGATCAATGGCGAGCTCCAAGAAAGCGAAGTGCTTCTTCGCCTCGTCGAGATACTTGACGTCGCCGGTGAGAGCGTAAGTCCGCCCGGCAAGCATGGTATTCGCTGAATTGCGTTCGATCTCCTCGGCATTGTCGGCCTTGGGGATAAAACTCCGGCCGAGGAGGATCGAACGGTCGACGGCACCGTTCATGGTATAGACCGCGAGCCCGCCGACGAGGGCGCCGATGGTGAGGACGGAGGTGAAGCCGAGGGCGATCTTGGTGCCGAGTTTCATACGTACGTTCCGATGCTGAAAGGCTGGTTGGCTGGTTGGCTGGTTGGCTGGCTGGCTGGTTGGCTGGCTGGCTGGTTGGCTGGCTGGTTGGCTGGAAGAGCGTTCATGCCGGGACAAGGGCTGTCGGCAGCCCATTGCCAAGCACGCGGGCGATATCGAGGAGGATGCGGATCTTGCCCTGCGATTTTCCAATCGCCGCGACGCAGGTGGTATCCACCGCCAGGCCGTAGGCCGGCGGAGCTTCGGTTTCGGCCTCGCTGAAGCGCGCTACTTCCGCGACACGATCCACGGCCAGGCCGATCTCACCTTGGCGGTTCTCGACGACGATGATCACGTTGTGTGGGTGATCTTCTGCGTTCGCCATGCCGAAGCGCGCGCGGATGCTGACCACGGGGATGACTTTTCCGCGCAGGTTGATCACGCCCATCATCTCCGGCGGCGAGCCCGGCACGCGCGTGATCGGCAGCAGGCCGATGATCTCGCGGACCTTGAAGATCTCGATGCCGTATTCCTCGGCACCTACCTGGAATGTCAGGTAGGTACCGGCGACGAGGCCGTTGGCGGGTAACGCAGTCGATGACGTCATATCAGGCTCCGAAGAGATCAGACGTGCTCGGTGGCGGCGGATCCGCGAACCAGGCAGGCAGGATTGAGGATGAGGGCGACCCGGCCATCGCCGAGGATGGTCGTGCCACTGGTCGCGGGATGATGGGCAAGGCCCTCGTCGAAGGGTTTGATCACCACTTGGCGCTGGCCGAGGATGGCGTCGACCTGGATGACGAAGTCGTCGCCATGATTATCGATCACCACCAGCGTCGATTGCTCAGGATCGACGATACAGGAGGAGATGTCGAAGGTCGTCCCGAGGTGCACCAGCGGCAGCATACGTTCGCGGTACCTGATCACCTGGCCGCGTTCGAGGATCGTCTGCACCTGGCCGGCCTTGGGGCGCATCATCTCGACGATGCTGCTGATCGGCATGAGCATACTCTCGGTACCGACCTTGAGCTGCATGGCATCGAGGATGGCGGTGGTCATCGGCAGGCGGATGGTGAAGGTCGTGCCCTGGCCGACGACCGAGGTGATATGCACCGTGCCATCAGCCTCTTCGACCTGACGGCGGACCACGTCCATGCCCACACCGCGCCCGCTGACATCGGTGACCTTCGCCGCCGTCGAGAAGCCAGGCAGGAAGACGAGCTGGAAGCAGGCCTGTTCATCCATCGCCTGGGCGGGATCGATGAGGCCTTTCTCGATGGCCTTGGCGCGCAGGCGCTGGGGGTCCATGCCGGCGCCGTCGTCGATCAAGCGGATGACGACATCGTCACCGGCCTGGAAGGCCTCGAGGCGCAGGCGACCAGCCGCCGGCTTGCCCGCCGCCAGACGCACCTCGGGCATCTCGATGCCATGGTCGATGCCGTTGCGGACCATGTGCATCAAGGGATCGCCCATGGTCTCGGCGAGGGTCCGATCAATTTCGGTGTCCTCGCCACCAAGACTGAATTCGACCTGTTTCCCGAGCTTCTTGGCAGTGTCGTAGACCACCCGCGCCATCTTCTGGAAGGTTCCGCGCAATGGCACCATGCGCAGGCTCAAGGACAGCACCTGCAGATTGCGCAGGATGCGCCCCTGACGCGCGACCCCCTGCGCGAGCTGCGAATTCGCGATCAGCTCTGGACTATGCTGGACCATGGCCTGGGCGATGAGCAGCTCGCCGACCTGATTCATGAGTTCTTCGAGCTTGGCCGTGGCCACGCGCGAGAAGACCTCGCCACCGCTCTTCAGCTGGTGCTGGGCGGAGGCCGCCTTGTCGACCTGCTGGCGCGTAGCCGCGCCATCGGCGACCAGGCGATCACCGAGGCGCTCACCGGGCTTGAGCCCGGCGGCGGTCTGTTCGATGAGGTCGCGCGGGACTCCCAGATCGGTGAGCAGATCACCGATGCGCTCGTTCGCCTTGGCCGGGGCGGACGTCGCCTTGGGCGAAATCACCGCGCTTGGCGACGCCGCTACCGAGACGCTGGCGGGTGCCGCGCTGCCGACCGCCGCCGGCACCGGCACCGCCGCGGATAAGCGCGAGGCCCCGGTCGCCACGCGGCGCTTGACCTCGGTGACCAGCTCGCGCAAGGAATCGACACCGCAGAGGACAATGGCGATGAAGCCCTCATCGGCAGGCGCCACTTGGTCACGGACCTCCTGGATCTGGGCCTCGAGGCGATGGGCCTCCTGTTCGACCACCGGCAGCGAGAGATAGGCGGCCATGCCTTTGACCGTATGGAAGGCTCGGAAAACACCGTTGACCTGCTCGGCACTGAGGGGCAAGCCGGCGACCACCACCGATTCCGCATGGTTGAGCAGCTCGGTGGCCTCGGAAACGAACTCGCCGAGCACCCCGGAAGCTTCCCCATCGCCGCCGCCATCGTCAGCGCCATCGTCCGCGTCGTCGGCGGCAACCACCGCCGAGGTCAGCGAGAGTTCGCGTTGGGCACTCTCGAGCTGCATGCACAGCTCAAGGATGGCAGTGAAATGCGCCCCGGCGTCAGGACCACCGAGGCGATCGGCAAGCTGCCGCATGCGCGTCATCAACGGCCGCGCGGCGGCGCTCCAGGCGCCCTGCAGCATGCGCTGGGCCAGCCCCGCAAGGACCTCGGCGACGCCGGCGGCATCGCTCGCGCCGATGACGATGAGCTGCGCAAGCGACGCGTTGACCACCATCACCACCTCATCGGACTGCGCCCCCGCGCTGTCCGTAACCGACGCTGGCGCCGTTGGCAGCGAGACCTTGCGCACCTCCTCAAGGAGCTGGATGCAATCAGCGTCGGTCTCAGGGAGGGTGGTCGGTTGGCCATTGAGAATGGAGATGTGGACCTGTAGACGACCCACAGCCTGGAGCAGCGCGTCGAAGACTGCGAGCGAACCATTGAGATCATTGGTGCGCAAGGCGTCGAGCACCTGCTCGCCGGCATGCGCCAGCTGCTGGATGCGCACAAGATCGAGGAAACCCGCGCAGCCCTTGATGGTGTGCAAGGAGCGGAAACAGGCATTGATGGCTTCGGCATCGACCTCGTCGGGCTGGCGACTGAAGCCGAGGAGGATCTCTTCGGCACGCGTAAGGTGGTCAGAAGCCTCGGCAACGAACTCCGAGATCATGTCGTCGGTCATGACAGGCCGCCCTTCGGCAACGCCGCACCCGTGCGGAGCTGACCGCCTCCGTTGCCAATTTCATTTTTTCGTACGAACAATGCTGACTCACGATGCCGCACAGCTGACCGATGGATCCGCAGCCTTCTCAGGCAGGTAAGACGATAATCTTGGTACATGTGAGTGGCTGAACCATACATCACGATCATTCGGTCGCGCAAGGACGATTTAAAAAATATCTGGAAAGTCCCGTTTCATCGCTCACCCGTGTCATGCGAATAGGAATGAGATCCATTCGCATATGATTGCCCGGACTCACCAACTACCCGTTTTCGAGAAACATAAGTAATTAGTCTAAAAGGAAAAATAAAACAAAACCGGATCGTACTCAGTTCTATAAATGAACTTCAGATCCAGCTGCTGTTGCTCAAGCAGCTCATGCCTGCCCTTTTTTCGGATCATTTTCGCAACTGCAAATGCGATCAGATCGCAAACAGACGTAATTTTAAATTGTCATAGATTAACAAAAAGAGAGATGTGTTACGTAGCGGCCGGTCGGGAATAGATGACCGAAGACGGCGACGGTATCGCGCGGCAGATCCAAGGCGGAAAACAGGCAGAAAAACAGGCAGAAAAACGGGCGGATAGCCGCGCTATCCGCCCGTTTTGCCAACGCCAGAGATGGCCGTATGAGACCGAGTCAGCCGACCAAATCTATTCCCGACAGGCTCCTCGGCAGCTTTTAGCCTGTACCATCGGGCCACACCAGCCGCAAGGTCAGCTCTCGCTCAGGAGAAGATCCAGTTCTCCCAGCTGTGGATGCGCATGATGATCCCGCGCACCAAAGCCAGGATGTGGCTATGGCCGGTGAAGATCGTCGCCGTGGCATCGGTACCCACTGGCAGATCAAGCTGTTTGCAGCGTTCGTCGGTGATGTCCAAGACCACCGCGATCCGCCCTGGCCGGCTGTCGTAAGCCGCCTTGAGGAGCTGACCGTTGGCAGTGAGCGTGCCCTCGGCCATCGCCGGCAGCACCCGCACGACCTTGGCGCTGAAGACATGGCCGGGGGCGGCGGTGATCGCGACCTCGGCGGCGTCGTCGGGGTCGATGCCCTGCAACGCCTGCTGGGGGAAAGATCCGACCCAGAAGCGTTCGTTGTGCAGGAAGCTCATCACCGTCGCGAAGGGCATCGGCATCACCAGCTGGCCAGGGCGCAGGACCACCTGCGTGACCATGCCATCGGCAGGGGCACGCACCACGCAGCAATCGAGGTTGAACTTGGCCTCGACGTGGGCGGATGTCAGACGCGCGAATTCCGCCTCGGCCTGCTGCATGTTGGCCTGGGAACCGACTCCGGCCTGGGCCAGACCGCCGAACTGTTCGAGGCGAATCTTGGCCAGGGCCAGCTGGGCGTCGACCTGCGCCAGCCGCTCGCGGTAAGCAGTATCGTCGACCTTGAAGAGGACGTCACCGGCCTTCAACGGTTGGTTGGGGACCACCGGGACCTCGCTCACCTTGCCCTGGATCAGGCAGGTGATGGGCGTCACAGGAGCGTAATAGCGCACGTCGTGAGCCACCGGCGCATACATGTTCAACGTCAGGAAGCCGACCAAGCCCGCGACCACCGGAATGAACACGGCGGTGACCACGGTGTAGTCGTTGATCGGAACCAATTTGAATTTCTTGAAGATCAGCCAGCACAGCGAGCC
>JBILBP010000193.1:0-5495 GCA_044353645.1 Planctomycetota bacterium
GCCGTGCTGCGCGTGCTCGACATCGGCGCGTCGGTGACCTCGGTGCGCGTCGGCGGCCGCTATCTCGTACAGGCCGACTTCCGCGACCTCAAGACCGCCCATTCCAACGGCGCCTTCGGCTACAATTTCGAAGGCGGCCTGCAGCAGTATGTGCTCCTCGACGAGCGCGTGACGGTGGCTGCCAACGGCGACAGCTACCTTCTGCCGGTACCCGACGATCGCAGTGCCAGCCAATTGGCCCTGGTCGAGCCGTGGGCCTGCGTCGAAGATGCCTTTCGCACCGTTGAGCGGCGGCAGCTCAAACCAGCCGGGACGGTGCTCGTGGCGGGCACCGCCGTCGACCTCACCGGGCTGGCGGTGGAGGGCAGCGCCCGCCGCCTGTGGCTCGATGCTGGGCAGGGCGGCAGCGCCCCCACGGGATTCACGCCGGTCACTGAGACCGAACTCACCCCGCGCTCGATCGACGACTTGATCTACGTCGGCAGCGATGCCGCGCAGCTCGAGGCGCTCTTCCCGCTGCTGGCCAATCACGGCCTGCTGCTCATCGCCACCGCCGGCGGTCGTTTCGGGCGGGTGGTGACGGCGCCCATCGGACGCGTGCACTACGGCAACATGCGCTTGGCCGCCACCACCTCGGCGAGCCCGGCGGCAGCCCTGGCGGCGATTCCCGCGACTGGCGAACTGCGCCCCGGCGACCACGTCAACGTCGTCGGGGCCGGCGGCCCAATGGGGGTCATGGCCATGGTCCGCGCCATCGCCAGCTCGCGTCCCGGCGCCATCGTCGAAGGCGGGGTGCGCAATCCCGATCGCGCCACCGCCCTACGCGAACGCGTGACGCCCTTCGCCGCTGCCCGTGCGGTGCAGGTGCGGCTGTTCAATCCCGAGGTCGAGCCGCCGCAGGGCGCGGTCGATTACTGCTTCTTGATGGCGCCGGTGGTCGAGTTGGTACAGCATGCCATCCGCGATGCTGCCACCCAGGGCATCATCAATGTCTTCGCCGGTATCAGCGCCGAGACCCCGGTGCCGATCGATCTCGACACCATCGCCGCCAAGCAACTGTACTTCATCGGCACCAGCGGCTCGACCATGGAGGACATGCGCGTGGTCCTCGGCAAGGTCATCGACGACACGCTCGACACCAACCTCTCGGTGGGCGCGGTCACCGGCATGGCCGGAGCGATCGACGGCCTCAACGCCGTCAACAACCGCACCATCGCCGGCAAGATCGTGGCGTATCCCCAGCTCGACGATTTTCCGTTGATGGAACTCGAGGCGCTGGCCGAGAAATTTCCCAGCATCCGTCCGCGACTGCTCAACGGCTGCTGGACCAAGGCCGCCGAAGAAGAACTGCTGCGTCTCGCCGGAGGTGCAGCATGACCCTGGTAGCGGTCATCGACATCGGCAAGACCAACAAGAAAGTCGCACTCTTCGACGAGCAGCTACAGCCGATCGCCCATGTCCAGGCCCCCTTCCCGGCGCAGCTCGACGACCAGGGCGTGCTCATCGAGCAAACCACCGCGATCTGGACCTGGCTCAAGAGCCAGCTCGCCGAGCTCTATCTCCGCCATCCCTTCTCGGCCCTCAGCATCACCACCCATGGCGCCGCCTGGGCGGCCCTCGACGAACACGGCGAGCTGGCCCTGCCGGTGATCGCCTACGAGCACGATCTCGGCGACCACGGCCAGCGTGAACTCGATCACGAATTCTACCGTCGCTGCGGACGCCTCGAGGATCTGCAGGCGGAGACCGGCACCTGCGATCTGCCGCTGCTGGTCAATCCCGCAAAGATGGTGCTATTCGCTCAGCAGCGCTACGCCACCGGCTGGGCGAGGGCAACGAAGCTCGTCAATTATCCCCAATATTGGGGCCATCTGCTGACCGGCGCGGTCGCCGCCGAGGCCACCTACAGCGCCAACCACAGCTTCCTCTTCGACATCCGCAAGCGTCGCGCGAGCACCGCCGCGCACGCCCTCGGAGTGGCGGGAATGCTCGACTTCAACTTCGTCGATCCGTGGGCCACGCTGGGCACCCTGACCCCCGCCTTGCAGAGCGAACTCGGCCTCCCGGCCCTACCGGTAACGGTCGGCATCCATGACTCGAACAGCGCCCTGCTGCCCTATCTGATCAAGTTCCACGGTCGTGATTTCGTGGTCAATTCCACCGGCACCTGGTGCGTCGCCATGCACCGCGTACAGCAGGTGCGCTATCGTCCGGAAGAACTTGGGCAGAAGGTCATCTTCAACATCGACGCCCTCGGTGGCCTGACCAAGACCAGCTTCCTCATGGGTGGCCAGGACTACGGCCTGTACCACGGGATCATCGGCGGCGCGGATCCGGCCTTCGACGCCGCTCGCGTCGATGACGCCTTGGCCCAGACCGAGCGAATGGTTCTGCCCGGCGCCTTCCCCAGCCAGTTCCCCAATGTGCGCGGCGGCCTGCGTGACGGCCACGCCGCCGTCAGCGTCGCCGATCTGCAGGCCGGCCGCGTCCCGGGCTGGTGCCGGGATCCGGCACTCGGCCACGATCTGCTCAACATCAGCCTGGCACTGCAGACCGAAGTCGCGCTGCGCCGCACCGACATCAACGACGGCACGACCATCTTCGTCGAAGGCGGATTCCGCAACAACGCCACCTTCCTCGCGGTGCTGGCCGCGCTGTTCCCGCACCATCCGCTCTGCTGCACGAATCTGGCACAGGCCAGCGCCGCCGGCGCGGCGCTCCTCGGACAGGCGTTGCTGAACCGCTGCACTCCGCGCGAACTCGCCGCGCGCATCACCATCGACCTGCAACCGGTGGGCAGACCAACCTTGCCGCACCTCGCCGGCTATCGTTCGGCCTGGCTGCAGACCGTATCCTAAGCCCGACAGGTAAACGCTGGGGATCCTAAGCCGCCTACACCGGCCCTTGCCACCAAGGATTCCGGCCTAATGTCTTACGCGTCCTAACGGCACACCATCTGGCGCTCCCATCGTCTAGAGGCCTAGGACACCGGATTTTCATTCCGGCGACACGGGTTCAAATCCCGTTGGGAGTACCATCCAAAAGCCTGCAAACCCAAAGTTTGCAGGCTTTTGCTTTTCTTAGGCAGGGCCCAATTCCGCCACTGCCGAGACCACCGCGTCGACTTCGTCGATGGTCGTGTAATGCGAGAATCCGATGCGCAGCAACCCACCCGTGTCGCCGAGGCGCAGCTGCTCGATCACGCCCTGGGCATAGAAATGTCCGGCCCAGACGTAGATGCCGCGGGCGGCCAAGGCGGTGGCGGCGGCCTGGGGAGTGACACCGTCGAGGGTCAGGCCAAAAGTCGGGGTGCGCTCGGCGGCGCGCGCCGGATCGCTGAGGCCATGGACGATGAGCCCGGGGATCTTGGCCACCCCGTCGAGAAACCGCACCGACAGCTGCTGCTCGTGGTTGACGATGCGCTGCAGGCCCTGGTTCAGCGCCGCGCGCGTGAGTACTGCCGGCACGGGCTCGCCGGCGAGCTCGGCGATATGACTCAGGCAGGCAAGTGTGCCGGCGATGGCCTCGGTGTTCTGCGTGCCGGTCTCCCATTTGCCCGGCGGCACCGCCGATGACGGGCGCACCTTATAGGCGGTGAGCGACTCGAGGAGCGCGCGTCGGCCATACTGGATGCCAAGATGCGGACCGGAGAATTTATAAGCCGAACAGGTTAGGAAATCGCAATCGAGTTGTTGGACATCAATGACGCCGTGCGGAGCGAAGTGCACGGCATCGACCGCCACCAAGGCCCCCACGCCATGCGCCGCCGCGATCAGCGGCGCGAGTGCGACCTTCGACCCGACCGCGTTCGACGCCGCCGTCAGCGCCACCAGCCGCGTGCGCGGACTCAACAGATCCTGCAAGGCCGCCAGCGACAAAGTCATGTCCGGCTCGCTGAAGGCGAGGGTGCGTACGTGCACGCCGCGGTCTTCAGCGGCCATTCGCCACGGCTGGACGTTGGCGTCGTGATCGAGGGCGGTGACGATGATCTCATCGCCGGCCTGCCAGGTGCGGGCCAGCGCCCGGCTCATGGCGAAGGTCAGGCTGGTCATGTTCTGACCGAAGATGATCTCTTGCGGCGCCGCCGCGTTGAGGAATGCCGCCAGCGCCTGACGGGTGCGCATCACCAATGCTTCGGTCTCGCGACTGGTCGCGAAGACACCGCCGAAGTTGGCGTTGCTGGTCGCCAGATAGGCACTCATCGCCGCACTCACCGCCTGCGGCACCTGCGTGCCTCCCGGACCGTCGGCGAAGATCACCGCCCGGCCATGGTGTTGGCGGGCAAGCGCCGGAAACTGCGCGCGCAGACGCGGAAGATCGAGGGCCGTGGTGGGCGTTGGTGAAAAAGTCATGAGCGCCTTCAGGAGGTGATGACCAGCAGATCCCAATGCCCGGGCTGGTCTCCACTGGCGCGTACGGTGTCAGCGAAATGGTATACCTGTCGATCGTTGGCGAGTACCGCTTCGCCGGCTTGCAGATCGCGGCTGAAGATCGGCGGCTGATCCTTGCCGGGATAGATGCGCGTGGTGGCCCCGATGATCTGATGACGCTCGACGCAGAACATGCCGATGTAGTCGAAGCCGTCCTGATGGATGCCTTCCGGCGCCGGCGATCCGGCATGCTCCGGCGAGCAGCTGATGCGGATCTGATGGACGCCGATCTCACGCACCGTCGGATCGATGCCCATGCCGGCGATGAAGGTCGCGACCATCGCCTGGAAGGCCGGCTCGGCCAGCAGCCCGTCTTCGAGTTCCGCGAATTCCCGGCGGATGCCGCCGGCCAATTGATTGACGGCCTTGCTCTGCAAGAAGTACCTGTGCTCAAGCCGGCGCAGCGCGTGCGCCGGGCCGATGAAGTGCGAGAACCGTCGCTGCCGGAACCTGCCCTGGATGTAAGGATCAAGGGGCAGGCGCTCATAGAATGGCCGCACGGCGGCCAGATCCGTAGTTGGAAAATTGGTTAATCGATAGGTAAAATCGAGTGGTAAGGACATAGATCACCCACTTTCATCCTAATCAGGCGGGAGCGGATTATCCAGGGTCAAGACGCGGTTCTCAGCCGCCGTTGCTCACGCCCTGATGTTAGCTGAGACCCTGTTGACCCAGACCCTTCATGCTCAGCGCGATCCGCCGGCGGGGGAGGTCGACCGATACCACGCGCACGGTGACCTGCTGGCGTACGGCGACCACCGTCGCCGGGTCGCTGACAAAGTGCTCGGCGAGCTCGGAGATGTGCACCAGGCCGTCCTGCTTGATGCCGACATCGACGAAGGCGCCGAAGCGCGTGACATTGGTGACGATGCCCGGCAAGGTCATCCCCGGAGCGAGGTCTTCCGGACGATGCACGGCGGCGAAATGGAAGACCTGGAGTAACAGCTCAGGCGGCCTTCCGATAATCCTTTGAAGACTTGGCTTTTGTCGTCATCGGCACCTTCGGCAACCACGGCCTCCCGGCCAGCGCCAGGGCGATGGCAGCGCACGGGTCGACCCCGTTCT
>JBILBP010000194.1:0-5484 GCA_044353645.1 Planctomycetota bacterium
GGTCCTCGGTACCCTTTTGGCCCAGGTCCTGATCCGGCTGGTGGCGCGCACCATCGGCGATCTCTATGCCAACATCGGCCAGCCGGTGATCGCCGTCGAGCCCGCGATCATCATCCAGGGCCTGCTGCTGGGGATGGGCGCGACCCTGTTGGCGGCGTGGCTGCCGGCCCTCGATGCTGCCCGCAGCGCTCCGCGCCTGGGGGCGGTGGTCAGCCAGCACGAGCACGCCTGGCGGCGGTCCCTGCCCTGGCTGGCCCTCGCTGGGGGCGGATTGTTCGGGCTTTGCGCGCTGATCCTCGTCGCCTTACCGCAGACGATCAACGCCGGCTTCGTCGGCCTGGGCTGTGGTCTGATCGCGGCGGCGGTGTTGGTGCCGGTGCTGCTGGTGCCGCTGGTGCGGGTGCTGGCGTGGCCATGGCGAAATTTTCCGATCGTGACCCTCGCCAGCCGGGCGGTGGGCGCGAATCTCTCGCGTACCGGCATCGCCGTGGCCGCGCTGAGCGTGGCCTGCGCGGCGGCGTTGGGCATGACCCTCATGGTCGGCTCGTTCCGGCTGGCGTTGAGCACGTGGCTGGCCACGACGCTGACCTCCGATGTCTATGTTTCGGCGCCGCGTCTGATTGCCGCCCGGGTGGGCGAGACGCCCTTGGCGCCGACCGTGGTCGAGCGCCTGCTAGCGGTGCCGGGCATTGCCAGCGTCGTCACCAAACGCGACGCGATCATCAGCGTCGAGTTTCCTGATGGCGATAGCGATGCCGTGACCTTGGCGACCTTCACCCCGCTGGAGGAAAGCCGTACGACCTTCGTCTCGCGGCCGGCGTTCGCCTCGCCAGCGGCGCGCGACGCGGCGTGGGCGGCGTTCGCGGCCGGGGCGGTGTTCGTCACCGAGCCCTTCGCCACCCATCGTCAGGTTTTCGTCGGTCAGGAGCTGACCCTGCTCACTCCCGCCGGCCGGCAGCGCTTGAAGATCGCCGCCGTGGTTGTTGATTACAGCAGCGACGCCGGAGCCGTGTACCTCCATCGCCAGTACTACCAGAAATGGTTCGCGGATGATTCGGTGACCGCCCTGGCGGTGAACGCCGCGCCGGGGGTCAGCGCCGACGAGCTGGCCGGGCGCCTGCGCCGAGCGGCGGGCGAGGTGCCCTTGTCGATCACCTCCAGTCGCGCCTTGACCCAGGCCTCGCTGACGGTGTTCGACCGGACCTTCGCCATCACCTCGGTGATCCGCTGGCTGGCAGCGGGAGTGGCGGTGCTGGGGCTGATCGCGGCCTTGGCGGCGGTGCAGATCGAACGCGCGCGGACCACCGCCCGGTTGCGCGCCGGCGGCGTGACTCCCAACGAAGTCATCGGCCTGGCGCTCGGCGAGTGCCTGTTCACCGGTGCGGCGGCGGGGCTGCTGGCGATGCCCATGGGCATCGCCTTGGCCGCCGGCCTGACCCACGTCATCAACCGCCGTTCCTTCGGCTGGTCGATGGACCTTGCCATCGATGGCTGGCAACTGCTGCTGACCGTGGCGCTGGCGATGTTCGCCGCCGTCGTCGCCGGCTTCTTCCCCGCGTGGCGTGCCAGCCGGCGACCTTTGGCGGAGGCCCTCCATGCCGATTAAATCCACCTGGCTGCTGGTGTTACTGGTGCTGCTCAGCGGTTGCGGCGAAGCGCCTCCGTCATCCTCACCGTCACCGGCGCTGGCGCCGACGCCGATCACCTCGGTGCTTGGTCTCGCCGCCGATGGTTTTGCGACGGTGACCGCGCCGCGACCGTTCAGCTTCCCCGCCGATCATGGCGCGCACCCCGACTACCGTACGGAATGGTGGTATTGGACGGGCAATCTGAGCACTGCCGACGGGCGCGCCTTCGGCTACCAATTCACCATCTTCCGCTTTGCGCTGGCGCCGACGGCGGTGGCGCGGGCCTCGGCGTGGGCGACTTCCGAGACGTGGTTGGCGCACCTGACCATCAGCGATATCACCGGCAAAAAATTCCATGCTTTTGAGCGTTCAGCGCGTGGTGCCCTGGGTCTGGCCGGGGCCGGCGGCGACTCCGTGGGTAACGCCATGCGCATCCACTGCGATGGCTGGGAAGCCAGCGGCGGTGGGCCGTGGCGCATCCACGCCGAGACCCCGGAAGTCGCTCTCGATCTGCAGCTGGACGTGGGCAAGCCGGTGGTGCTGCAGGGCGACCGCGGTCTGAGCCGCAAGGATGCCGCGGCCGGGGCGGCGAGTTATTACTACAGCTTCACGCGCATGCCGACTACCGGCACGCTGCGCCTCGGCGAGCAGCACTGGACGCTCACCGGCAACAGTTGGATGGACCGCGAGTGGTCGACCAGCGCCCTGGCCCCGGGGGTCGTTGGTTGGGACTGGTTCGCGTTGCAGTTGGCGGACGGTCGCGAACTGATGTTCTATCGCTTGCGGCGCACCGACGGCAGTGCCACCGAATTCAGCACCGGTAGTCTGGTAGCGGTTGATGGCACGGTCCGCTCCCTGACGGCGGCGGAGGTGTCCCTCACCACGACCGGACAGTGGACTAGCGTCAGTGGCGTCACCTATCCTGCCGGCTGGCATCTGCAGGCAGCGGATCTCGATCTGCAGATCGTGCCCCGGTTGGCGGATCAGGAATTGAACCTCAGTGTGCGCTATTGGGAGGGCGCGGTGATGGTGTCGGGCAGCGTCGGCGGGGTCGGCTACGTCGAGCTGGCGGGGTACGGCAGCCGAACAAAGGTCAGCAAGTAGTTGACGATCCGTGCTCAGCGCCACCGTCAGGTGCTCACGAAGGAGTTCCCATGTCTGCTTTTACGCCTGCTTTTACACCTGTTCCAGGTGCGGTCATCATCGGTCAATCCGGTGGCCCGACCGCGGTCATCAACCAAACCCTCATCGGCGTCGTTCAGGCCTGTCTCGCGCAGCCGCAGGTGTTCACCAAGGTACTCGGAGCGATCCACGGCATCCAGGGCATCATGGATGGGAAATTCCACGATTTCGCAAATGAGAGCCATGCTAATCTCGAGCTCGTCGCGGGCACGCCCTCGGCGGCGTTGAAGTCGGTCCGGCACAAGGCCACGCCCGAGGACGGCAAGCGCATCTTCGCGCGTTTCAAGGAACTCGGCGTACGCTATTTCTTTTACATCGGCGGCAACGACACCGCTGAAACCACCAATATCATCAATGAATTGGCGATCGCGGAACAGTACGACCTGACCTGCTTCCATTGTCCGAAGACCATCGACAACGATCTGCGCGTCACCGATCACTGCCCTGGTTTCGGCTCGGCGGCGAAGTTCGTGACCCAGGCGTTCATGGGCGACAATCTCGATAATCGCTCGCTGTCAGGGATCAAAATCAACATCGTCATGGGCCGCAATGCCGGCTGGCTGACGGCGGCCTCGGTGCTCGCGCGACAGTTCCCCGGTGATGGCCCGCATCTCATCTACTGCCCAGAAGCCGACTTCTCCGTGAGCGCCTTCTGCGCTGATGTCGAGGCGGTGTACCGCAAGCTCGGGCGTTGCGTGGTGGCGGTCTCCGAAGGCATCCACGGCCCCGGCGGCGCGGACGTGATGGATTACAGCGCCACCGGCAAGGAGCGCGAGGTCGACAGCCATGGCAATGCTCAGCTCTCGGGCTCGGGAGCCTTGGGCGATTTTCTCGCCGACGTGCTCAAGAAACACCTCGCGAACACCTGGGCGGGTAAGAAGCATCGCGTGCGCGCGGATACCTTTGGCTACTTGCAGCGCTGCTTTCCCGGTGTGGTCAGTGAGACCGACGCGGCAGAAGCCCGTCTCGCGGGCACGGCGGCAGTGGCGGCGGCGGTGGCCGGTACGCGCTCGGGGTCGATTGCTTTCCGTCGCGTCAACCGCCCGACCTACGCCATTGAAACCTTCGTTACTCCTTTGCCGACCGTGGCTAAGGACACACGGCCGATGCCCCGGGCGTACCTCAATGCGGCTGGCAACGATGTGCTCGTAGAGGAGCTGGTGCCGTATCTGAAGCCTTTGGTCGGCACTCTGCCGCCAATCGGCCAGCTCGGGTTGTGATTTTTTCGGCGCCGTTGCGACAGGGGCTTAGGGCACTGTCGCACGGCGCACGGCAGGCTGACTGGGAAACTCGCGGTAACCTGTTGACACCCAGGGGGTCGTTTCTATCGTCCCCGTCCCTTCCGAAACCGGTAGGGGGGGTGTCGTGTCCAGCTGTGCCACCTTAGCTCAGTTGGTAGAGCTACGGTTTTGTAAACCGTAGGTCGCCGGTTCGACTCCGGCAGGTGGCTCCATGATGGCACCTGAGAGTTTGTGGTTAGCTTGTGGTTCGTTTGTAGTCTGATGCAGTTAGTTCGCTCTTTTGACAATCGAGATCGTCGCGCACGGGCGCATGAGTCGGGTGACTGGGGTAGATACCGAAGTGGCCAAACGGGGCAGACTGTAAATCTGCTGTCTTTACGACTTCGAAGGTTCGAGTCCTTCTCTGCCCACCATACTCCGACCTGATGGTACGTCTCACCACGTGCCGTCAGTATGAGCCCTGCGCCGTAGTCGTGCAAACGCGCTTAAACGCGGGTGTAGCTCAACGGTAGAGCAGCAGCCTTCCAAGCTGAATGCGAGGGTTCGATTCCCTTCACCCGCTCCATGCGACGATCGTCTTCTTTTATCATCATCCCCCCTGGAACGGGCGGTTCGATGCTGCCTTAGCTCAGCTGGTAGAGCGCGTCCTTGGTAAGGACGAGGTCTTGGGTTCAAATCCCAAAGGTAGCTCCAATCTCCTCCCGCACCCAGTCTAACCGGTGCCACTTCGGTGGTGCCTTCCGCTCGGAGCCTCAACATGGCCAAAGAGAAATTTGTTCGTAACAAGCCGCACGTAAACGTCGGCACCATCGGTCACATCGACCATGGCAAGTCCACCCTTACGGCAGCGCTGGTCAATGTGTCAGCTCTTCGCGGTCTCGCTGAGATGCGCAGCTACGCCGAAATCACGAAGGGCGGCACCGTTCGCGACGCGAACAAGACCGTGACCATCGCTGCCTCGCACGTCGAGTACGCCAGCGAAGGCCGCCACTACGCCCACGTGGACTGCCCCGGACACGCCGACTTCGTCAAGAACATGATCACCGGTGCCGCGCAGATGGACGGCGCGATCCTGGTCGTGTCCGCCGGCGACGGCCCGATGCCGCAGACTAAGGAGCACGTGCTCCTCGCCCGTCAGGTCGGCGTCGAACACATCGTCGTCTTCCTCAACAAGGTCGACCTCGTTGACGATCCGGATCTTCTCGGCCTGGTCGAAGAAGAAATCCGCGACCTGCTCAAGAAGTACGGCTTCCCCGGTGACAAGACGCCCGTGATCCACGGTCGCGCTGACCTCGCCAAGGATGCTAAGAGCAAGGACGATCCGGCTTGCAAGTGCATCAACGACCTGCTCGACGCGATCGACAGCTTCGTTCCCGTCCCGGTCCGTGAAGCCGACAAGCCATTCCTCCTGCCGGTCGAAGACGTGTTCTCGA
>JBILBP010000195.1:0-5475 GCA_044353645.1 Planctomycetota bacterium
TGATGATGCCGGCGAGCAGCCGCTGGCCGTGGCCCTTACCGCGGTGCTTGGCGGCGATGCCGATGAGCTTCAGCCACGCGCGTCGGCTATTGCCGGTGACGGCGGCTGCACCAAGCAGGCCGCCAGGACCGGGCAAAACGTAGTGGCGATAGCCTTCGTGCTCGCGGGTCGCGAGATCGGGCACCAGATGGCCGGTTTCGGGGAAAGCCTCTTCGATCAGGGCGGTGATGCGCGCATGATCGCGGGTGGTTGCCGGGCGTACGTCCGAATTGCAGTTTTCTTCGGCCTCGGTGGGCAGCGATCGCTCGAAGACGACGTTTTCCTTCCAGGGAATGAAGCCGTGTGCGATGAAAAAGGCGCGCAATTCGCGATTACGGCCGTCGACCAGGGCCCGCACCGAGGTGTAGCCGTATTCTTTGAGCGCGCGGCGGGTCTCGGTGAGCAGGCGATCGGGGACGTTGGTGCCAAGAAGGCCGGCGCTGGATACCGGGCCCCAGAGCGTGACCTGTTCATCGCTGTAGGGGCAGAGAGCCATAGCCCCAAGCAGTTCGCTGGCCGAACAGGCGAGGACCACGCCCAGGCAGGCACTGAGATCAGCGCTGGTGGGAATCTGCCCCATGCTCGCAGGCAGGCCGCAGATGATATGGTGTTTACCGGGTGGACAGGCAGCAAAGGCGGCCAAGGCAGCCGACGCGAGTTCGGGCCGTTGATCGAGATCAACTAACTTGACCCGTTCGCGGGCGAGCCGTTTGGTCGGAGGGCGTTGCGCCATGGGCTGGCATCCTAGGGGCTGTCGCGCGTACGCCAGTAAGGCCGGGGCGGTCTCGCGTTGACCCGAGCATCCTGCACCTCATCTTAAATCTTTTTTCTGGAGTTTCTCTGAATTTCTCGCGGCTGCGGTAGGTTGTGCCAGATTGACGATGGCCCAGGTGGCGATGCGCATTGGCCGCACTCATTCAGCTCAAGCTTGGTGGTGCAGATATGGTCCATTCGATCAAGGCGATCTTCGCTAGGCTTCTCGCCTGGGGCGGCGAATCAGCGGAAGAATTGGCGCAGGATGTTGAAGACCTCCTGCGGCGTTTCCGCGTATAGCAGCAGATTGACGGTGTCTTCGTCATGGAGGATGGAAGCGACCTCCTTGTGCACCTGATGGTAGAGCCGGTCGTCGTACGGCGGCGCGGCCATCAGGAAGAACAGCCGCACCGGCTCCTGATCGGGCTGCCCGTAGAATAGGCCCTCGCCTTCGGCGCGCGCCAAGCCCATGACGAAGCCGCGCGCCTGCAGGGTGCGCAGATGCGGAATCGCCAGGCCGTTACCGATCGCGGTTGAGGCGTTGTGTTCGCGGTGTTCGAGATCGCGTAGGAGCTTGGTGGGATTGATGACCTCCTCGGCACGGCCGAGGATCGCCGCCAGCTCGGCCATCACCAGATGCTTCTCCTTGGCCAGACGCTTGCTTACCTGGGCGGCGGTCTCGTCTTCGACAGCGGGTAGGGCCTGGGTCTCCAGTGATAGCTGGATACATGCCGGTTTCAGGAAACGCAGGACATTCACGGGCTGGGTTGGCCAGAGGTCGGCATACGCTGCGGTTTCGCCGGGTTGAGATTGAATAGCGCGGGATCGCCCCAGAGGTTGTTGCGTCCGATCCAGCGCATGCCCGGGCGGCCCTGGTCATCGAATTCGATGAACATCGTCGGCGCATCATTGTGCCCGGAAATCTGCTCGACGCTCAGCGCCTGCTCCGGTGGCGGCAAGGTCAGGTTGGGTTTCAGGCGCTCGATCTGGGCGTTGCGTCCGGGCGTGCCTTCGACGCCAGGGCGCCCGTAGAGGCTGATCTTCAGCACACGCATGTTGCTCAGCGAGCCGTTGACGACCTCGGCGGCGATGAGCAGATCGATGCGATCGGCCCAGCCGCGATAGGGGGCCCAGCCGGCAGCGGTGTGCAGCAGGCCCTGGAAGCTGCCGGCATCCGGCAGCTCGACCTGATAGCGCACATGCAGCGGTGGCAGGGTGGTATCGCTCAGCCGGCGCATGGCCACCGAGGCTGGGGAGAACACGCCTCGGAAGCCGACATTTGGTGCCGTCGCCTGTTGCGTATCGAGGAGCACACGATTGCCGGCGGGTCCGGCCGCACCGGGCTGCAGGGAACCTTCGCTGGGGATGCTGGCGGCGGTTCCGGCCAGCGGCGCATAGCGCAGCATAAGCTGGTCGCAGCGCAGCAGGACGCCTTCATAACGGGCTTCGACGCCGCCGGTGGCGGTGCTCGGCTGGGTCGGATCCGAAGACCAGATGGCATTGCCGCCGCTCTGGAAGAACGGCACCGTCAGCGGCGCCTGCAAGGGTTGGCGGTCTTCCGCACGCAGCAGCGTTGGCGTGGTCACCGGCAAGCAGCAGGCGAAGAAACCCCAGAAAGCGGCGATCAGAAGCGAATGGCGCATGCCGCCATCACATGCAGGCGGCGGCCCAAGACAACAAACGACACCGCCCGCCGGCAAGTGCCGGCGGGCGGTGTCGATACGGGGGATTACGCCCGAAAACGTTCAATAGCGGCGCGGGCCGCGGTCGTCGCGTCGTGGTCCGCGGTCGTCACGGCGCGGGCCGCGATCATCACCGCCGGCGCTGCCTTCGGCGGCGCGCTGGCTGGCGCGGGCCTCGCGGTTGGCCTTCTGCTCGGCGGTCTCTTCGATCAACGCTTTGCGTGACAGACGGAACTTGCCGGTGCGCTGATCGACTTCGACGAGTTTGACCTGCAGGGTGTCGCCAGACTTGGCGATGCCTTCGAGGGTCGCGACGTGGTCGTGGCTCCACTCGCTGATGTGCACCAGGCCCTCGGTCTGCGGGATGAATTCGACGAAGGCGCCGAATTCCTTGATCGAGGTGATACGACCGGTGTAGACCTTGCCGGGTTCGGGCATCTCGGTGAGGTCGCTGATCCAACCCTTGGCCTTCTCGATCGAGGGCAGGTCGGGCGAGGCGATGGTGATGATGCCATCGTCGTCGACCTTGATCTTGCAGCCGGTCTCGTCCTGGATGCGACGAATAGTTTCGCCACCCTTGCCGATGATCTTGCCGATGAACTCGGGATCGATCTGCACCTGGATGATCTGTGGCGCGTACTGCGACAGCTGACCACGATGGGTGATGATGGCTTCGTTCATCTTCTCGAGGATGTGCACGCGACCCTGACGGGCCTGTTCCAACGCTTCGCTCATGAGCTGGGCGGTGATGCCGTCGATCTTGATGTCCATCTGCAGGGCGGTGAGGCCCTTGGCGGTGCCGCAGACCTTGAAGTCCATGTCGCCGTAGTGGTCTTCGTCACCGAGGATGTCGGTGAGGATGGCATAGCGGTCGCCTTCCTTGACCAGGCCCATGGCGATGCCGGCAACCGGCGCCGTGATCGGCACGCCGGCGGCCATCATCGACATCGAGCCGCCGCAGACCGTCGCCATCGACGACGAGCCGTTGGACTCGGTGATGTCGCTGACGATGCGGATGACATACGGGAACTCGTCCTGCGAGGGCAGGACCGAGATCAGCGCGCGCTTGGCGAGCGCACCGTGACCGACTTCGCGGCGGCCGGGCGAGCCGCGCTTCTCGACTTCGCCGACGCTGTAGCCGGGGAAGTTGTAGTGCAGCAGGAAGCGGTCGTTGAACTTCGGCTTGAGGCTGTCGATGAGCTGCTCGTCCTCGCTGGTGCCGAGGGTGGTCACCAGCAGGCCCTGGGTCTCGCCGCGGGTGAACAGTGCCGAGCCATGGGCGCGGGGGATCACGTCGAGGTCGATGACGATCGGGCGCACGGTTTTGGTGTCGCGGCCGTCGATACGCTTGCCGTCGAGGATCAGGTCGCGGAAGACCACGTCCTTGGCATCGCCGAAGGCGGCCTTGATCTCGAGGGTGAGCTTCTCTTTCTCGGCGGCATCGGCGATGCCGGCGGTGGCGCTGGCGATGATCACATCGCGCGCGGCTTTGACGCTGGCGGCGCGCTGATGCTTGTTGGCAGTCAGCAAGGCGGTGCGGATGGCATCGCGGTTAGCGGCGAGGATCGTGGCGACCCATGGGCTGACCGGCGGCGCGGTGACTTCCATCTTGGCCTTGCCGACCTTGGCGCGCAGCTCTTCGATGGCGGCGCAGATCAGCTTGACCTGCTCATGGGCGAGGACCAGGGCTTCGACCATCACCGCTTCTGGCAGTTCCGAGGCGCCGGCTTCGACCATGGTGATCGCATCCTTGGTACCGGCGACGATCAGGTCGAGGTCCGAGAGCTTACGTTCGCTGGCGTAGGGATTGATCACGAACTTGCCGTCGATGCGGCCGATGCGCACGGCGCCGATCGGGCCGGCGAAGGGGATCGAGCTGATGGTCAGGGCCGCCGAGACGCCGACCATCGAGAGCACGTCGGCTTCATTTTCCTGGTCGAAGCTGATGACTACCGACTGGCACGAGGTGTCGCGCTTGTAGCCGGCGGGAAACAGCGGGCGCAGAGGGCGGTCGGTGAGGCGGCTGATGAGCGTCTCGCCGTCACTGGGGCGGGCTTCGCGCTTGAAAAAGTTGCCGGGGATGCGGCCCACGGCGTAGTGCTTCTCGCGGTAGTCGACGGTCAGCGGGAAGAAATCGAGGCCCGGACGCGGGTCGCCATCGCAGACCGTCGAGAGGACCATGGTCTCACCCGCGCGGATGATGACCGAGCCGTTGGCCTGTTTGGCGATGTAGCCGGTTTCGATCGAGATGGTGCGACCGCCGAGGGTCAGCTCGACGGTGGTCTTCTTCATGTTGAGGGCGGCGAGTGAGGCGGTGCGATCCATAGAATCATCTCCTGGGAGTGGCCGCGCCCGGGGCCTGTCCGCAGCATCGTCGATTCAGGCGAATCGGCGATGGTGGGGAGAGGCGGTCACGGGGTCGGCCGGGGTAATGGCGTGAAGCGGAAAACTAACGATAGCGGAAAAATGACAGTGGAAAAATGACAGTGGAAAAAATGACAGTGGAAAAATGACAGCAGCCGGAAACGAATCGAGCCAGCGCAGGGCGCTGGCTCGATTGGCCTGAACCGGGTCAGATCTTCTGGCGGATGCCGAGCTGCTCGGTGAGCTTGCGGTATTCGGCGATGCTGTTCGCAGCCAGGTACTTCAGCAGGCGCTGGCGCTGCGAGACCATCAGCAGCAGGCCGCGACGGCTGTGCACGTCCTTCTTGTGGCCCTTGAGGTGCTCGGTGAGCTCGTTGATGCGCTCGGAAAGCAGAGCGATCTGCACCGGCGTCGAGCCGGTGTTCTTTTCCGTCCCACCAAATTGCTTGATGAGTTCGGTTTTGCGGTCTTTGAGAGTCGGCATGCTACGCGTCCTTGTGCCAAGGCGGCACGAGTGTGGTGTCAGTGACCTAGGGGGCGTTCGCGCGATCGCTCCCCCACGTCTGGAGGGCGGAATAATAGCGGGTGGACCCTGTATGCAATGGCGGGGGAGAGCCCGGTTTTTCGGTGTATGCGT
>JBILBP010000196.1:0-5439 GCA_044353645.1 Planctomycetota bacterium
GACGTCCTGGGAGAAGAGAAACAAGTAACTGATGCTAATGCTGGTGTTGATGAGGCAAGGGCGCGGCCACATCGAGGACCTCGCACAACTCGTCACCCTCTGGGGCGGCATGATGGCGATGACGGCTGAAGAGACGCCCGAGCACGCCATGCCGGGGACTGACGATCAGCGAGACGATGAAGCCCGAACCTAAACAACCCACCATACACGCCCCGCTGGGCAGATTCAGATGATAGCTCACGAACAGGCCGGCGCAGGCCAGCAACCCGCCATAGATTGCCGAGAACACCAGCATCGAGCCGAAGCGTTCGCACCACAGGTAGGCGGTGACCGCCGGAAGAATGAACAAACCCAGGGCGAGGACCATGCCCACCGCCTGCAAAGCGGCGACGAGGTTGATGACCACGGCCACCAGCACCCCGAGATGGGTCAGCCAGCTCTTGCCGCCGGAGGCGCGGTGGAAGGTCGGATCGAAGGTCTCGAGCAGCAGCGCGCGATAGCAGATGCAGGTTGCGAGCACCGTCGCCGAGGTCGTCGCCAGGGCGAGGTACAGATCATGGGCCGTGACTCCGAGGATGTTGCCAAACAGATAGTGCAGCAGATCCACCGGCGCAGCGATCTTCGACATCAGCGCCACGCCCAGGGCGAAGCAGAGCACGAACAGGCTGCCGAAGGCGGCGTCTTCCTTGAGACGCGTCAGGCGATTGACGATGCCGCTCATCAGGCTCGTGAACAAACCAGCGATCACCGCCCCGGTAAAAAGCGAGACGATCCCCGGGCCCAGCCAGAGGTACGCCAAGCCGATGCCGGGCAGCAGCGAATGACCGAAGGAATCAGCCATGAGCACGATGCGCCGCAAGAGCAGGACGCAGCCGACGAGGCCGCCGGCGACGCCCAGCAGTAACGCCATGCCCATGCCACGGGCGACGAAGCGGTACTGCAGCGGGTCGACGAAGATCGCGCCGAAACCGTTCCACAAGTCGCCGCTCCACAGGTCGCTCACGAGACCACCCCCTGCACCGCGCGCGCCGTACGCCCATAGGTCTTCGCCAAGAGCGTGTCGGTCATGACCTCAGCCACCGGCCCGCAGGCGATCAGCTCGCGATTCATGAGCAAGGCATGACTGCACCAGGTGCTCACCGCGGTCAGGTCGTGGATCACGGCAACCACCAGGCGATCGTGCTTGGCCCACGCCGCCAAGCGACGCAGAAGATCGTGGCTGGTCGGCTCATCGAGGCCGGTCAACGGTTCGTCGAGGAGGAGGATGTCGGCCCCGGTCGCCAGCGCGCGCGCGATGAAAGCCCGTTGCTGCTGACCACCGGACAATTGCGACAAGGGCCGCTGGCGAAGATTCTGCAAGCCCATCTCATGAATCGCGTGATCAATCGCCGCGCGGTCCTCGGCGGTGAATCCACGCCACAGGCCACGGTGCTGATAGCGGCCTTGCTCGACGACCATCTCGACGGTCACCGGAAAATCGACATCCTGGGTCTTGCGTTGCGGCAGGAAGGTCAGTCGCCGTAGGCAACGCGTCACCGGTTCACCGTTGATCGCAACGCTGCCGCTGGTCCACGGCTGCCAGCCGAGCATGCCATGGAGCAGGGTGCTCTTGCCGGCGCCATTGGGGCCGACGACGCCGACGAATGAACCACAGGGCAGGTCGACGGTGAGATGGTGCACCGCCGGGCGGTTCTGATAACACACCGTGAGGTTGTCGCAGCGCAGGTGGAAGTGGCTCATCTGCTCAGCTCGACGGTCGCGGTGACCTCGCCCTCGCCCCACACCAGACGTTCGCCGGCGGCGCCCACCAGCAGGCGCAGGCCGTGATGCGGGACATGCTCAGCAGCGGCGGGACGCGCCTGGATCAGCAGCTCATCACCGCTCGCCGCCGAGATCGCTCCCGACCACGAGAAGTCATCGTGATGGGTGGCGGCCTGTTCGACTCCCAGGATGCTCACCGACCACTCCGCCACGGGATAGGTGCTCTCGATGGTCACCGGCCAGGATGATCTGGTCACCGCCGATGACTCCGCGATCACGTTCGCGGTGGTCGGATCAGAGCGCTCGATGAGCCGCACCAGAATCGCGGCGACAGCGATGAAGGCCCCTCCGAGCACGGCGCGGCTCAGGGCCGAAGCCTCGAAGCCGAAGGGCTTCACATCACGCTCGTCATTGCAGGCAGTTCATGATCGTGGCGACATTGGTCTGGAACATCCCCAGATAGGTGTGCGCCGTCGAAGACGCCGGACCGAGGCCATCGAGGTAGAGACGCTCGCCGATGATGACTCCCGCCTCGCTGCCGATCTGGGCGATGATCTTGTCGTTCTTGCCGAACTCGAGGAACACGCCTTTGACGCCTTCGCGCTTGATGAAATCGATCAGCTCGGCGAGCTCTTTGGCGCTCGGCTGGCTGTCATCCAGGGCGGTGTTGGGGGCGAGGATGGCGAAGCCGTATTCCTTGGCGAAATACTGCAGGGCATCGTGATTGGTCACCAGCTTGCGCTGGGCCTTAGGCAAGGTGGCGAAACGTTTCCGGGCCGCTGCATCCGCCTGCCGCAGCTCGGCGATGTAGGCCGCCGCTGCCTGGCGATATTGGTCGGCGCCGGCGCCATCAGCGGCGATCAGGGCATCACGGATGTTTTCCGCGTAGCGCACGCCATTGGGGATCGAATTGAAGGCATGGGGGTCTTCGACAGCTCCATGATCGTGATCGTGATCGTGATCGTGATCGTGATCGTGATCGTGATCGTGATCGCGATCGCGATCGTGATCGCGAGCCGCTATCGGCAGCGGGGTGATCCCGCGGGTGGCGATCACCACGGTCCCATGGAAGCCGGCTTCCTTGGCCAAGCCTTCGAACCAGCCTTCGAAACCCAAGCCGTTGATGACCACCAGGCGTGCGGCTGCCAAGCGTTTCACATCATTCGGCACCGGCTGATAGGCATGGGGATCGACACCGGGCTGCATTAGGCAGGTGGCCTGGATCCGCGACCCGCCGATGGTTGCGGTGATATCCTGGACCACGGTGTTGCCGGTGACGACCAGCAATGGCGCCGTTTCCTCTGCCGCTGCCGCCAAGTGGACAGTCATCATCAGCCAGCAGACCAAGGTAACGAAACGCATAGACGGTTACTGATAACGAATTATCAGTAACCGTCAACTGCTGGGTAAGCCCAGACAGCGATTATTTCGGGTAGGGCACCATGCCAAAGGTCATCCGATGCTCATACGGCGCGCCCGGGCCGAACCACGTATCCGCGCACTTCTGCCAGGTGCCGTCTTCCCACAGCGCCAGCAACTGATGATTCAAGGCGATGCGCCACGCGGATTCATTCTGCGGGATGGCGATGGCATAGGGCTCGGTGGTGAATCGCTGACCGGCGATGCGGTATTTGCCCGGCTCCGCGCATTGCTTGCGGATTCCGATGAGCAGCAGGAGGTCATTGGCGATGACCGTCTCGCGGCCGGATTCGAGGGCCTTGCGCAAGGCCTCGACATCCGCGTAGGGCACCACGATGGCCTCTGGAGCCACCTGCTTGAGGTACAGTTCGGCGGTGGTGCCGGCTTCGATTCCGACCCGCACGCCCTTGAGATCCTGGTAAGTCTTCACCGGCGAATCCGCGTGCACCAGCAGGCTCTCGCCATCCTGGAAATAAGGGATGGTGAAATCGACCTCGGCCTCGCGGCCACGAGTCTGGGTCATGCTCGCGATCACCAGATCGACTTCGCCACGGCGCAAGAACGGGATGCGCTGGACCGACGTCACCGGAACGTAGACGATGTGCTCGATGCCGAGTTCGTGTAAGACCGATTCGGCGATGTCGATGTCGAAGCCCTGATAGCTGTTGCCGCGACGAACGCCAAACGGCGGGGAATCGGGGCTGACGCCGACGCGCACGGTCTTGCTTGCCTGGATGCGTGCATAGAGCGTACCGGGTGCGGCCGGCACCGATGCACGCTGGTCGCCGCAGGCACTCAGGACGAGACTGGCGATCATCGCCGTCAGTAGGAAGAAACCTCGGAGCATGGCGGTATCTCGATCCATCAATGAGTGAAACGACGCATCTTGACCGTCCCGTAGCGCAGCTGCATGCACTGCTGCAGCTTGCTACTGAGAACCTCGTCCTGCGGCTGCTGATCAACCAGATCCGAGTAGATCTGCATCGCCTGGGTCAGGCTGGCATAGGCTTTTTCGTACAATTCATCGCGGGCCGCGGTGTTGCCGGCATCCACCGCCTGGGCGGCGATCTCCTTGCCCAACTGATAAGCGCTATCGGCATCGCTAAGCGTGCGGCCGCGCTTGACCGTCTCGACCTTGATGGATTTCTTCTTTCCGGCCTTGACGGCGGTGGCTTCATCAGCGTAGTAAATCAAGCGCTGTGGACTGACATTGGCGACCTCGCGAGCGCCGCTGGCGTAATAGAAATTATTGTCGATCTCGGAGCAGAACGGTCCTTTGGCGGCTACGATCTGCGGCGCGGCTCTAGCGACCGCGGAAGTGGCGACCGCGGAAGTGGCGACCGCAGAAGTGGCGACCGCAGAAGTCGTAGCAATGGCGGCAACCGGATTGGCCTGCCACATCCCCACTCCCGCTTTCTTCGCCTTGTCCTGGGCGCGCTTGATAGCGCCCTCTGCCGCCGAGCCTTCTTTCACCGCTTGATAGCTGGCGAGACCACGGGCCACCAGTTCTTCATTGACGTTAGTTTTGCCGAGGAGGATCTGCACGCGGGCTGCGCCGTTGAGATCGGTGCCGAAATCCGTGACGTAGAGCACCTCGACGCGTTTGCCGGTGAGCATGCTCGCGAGCACCGTCTGCGCCGCCGCTTGCTGGTTGGCAGGCACGGCAACATGGGCCAAGGCGAAGGACACCGGTAAGCTGCCGAGCTGGACCACGACATGATCCCCGCCGGGCGTGCCGAGGACAGTATAGACCTCTGCCGACCACCCTTTAATCCCAACATAGCTGAACCATAAAATGAGCAAAATGCGCATGGCGCAGGAAGATGCGCGTGGAATCGCGGACTCAACGCCCAAGTCCGTGAACGTTTTCCCGGCGCACCATTCACTTGTTGCCACCGAGACCTAGAGTACCCACCAGGAGACTGATCATGCACTGCGATCCTGACGTCAAAGAACACCTCCACCAAGCCAAGGAAAAAATCCACCACGCGGTCGAAGCCGCCAGCGAGCGTCTAATCAGCGACGATGTCCGTGGCCACTTGCGCGACTCGGCGCGTCATCTGCTGCGCGCCGGCTTGGCGGCGCTGGATGCCGATCAGGAATATCGTGCGCAGCGGGCTGCCCAGCGTGCCGCCAAACACACCGCCCCGGTTCAACCACCGGAACCCCCCTTGGCCAGCTGATGGCCTTTGCGGTTCTCCGTCGTGGCGGCGAAGGCCTGCTGCTGATCGCCTGCCTGGGCGTGAATTATCTTCTGGC
>JBILBP010000197.1:0-5404 GCA_044353645.1 Planctomycetota bacterium
CATAAAAGAGTGGTCTCTTGGGGCGTTCCCAGCCAGGCCTGGGCGACCCAGCCGCTCATGACCCGCTCACCGGACCAGGCCGTGCGGCTTTCGTCCTCGACGCGGTACGACTCGGCGAGCCAGAGGGTCGGATCGCCGAGTCCCTGGACCGTGGCCGTCAGCCAGGCATGGTCGCGCAGGTGGTGAACGCTGAGGAGTACCAGCGCCTCCATCAGGGTTGAGGGCCGCGCCAGGGAGGTCCGGGCGGCATCCACCAGGGATAAGCCGTGGGCATCCCCGTGTTGCACGAGCAAGAGCCCGGATCTCGCGGCTTGACGCTGGAGGTTAATGAACGGCAGCAGGATATCGCCGGGCGACACCGAAGGTGCGGCACCCTGCCACGGAATGCTGGCAATCTGTTCGGCTGGCAGGGCCAAAAGCGGGCCGATTTCCCGGCCGAAGGCCCGGGCGGCCTCAAGTTGGGCAGGCGTGGCGACCGTCAGGGGCAGGCGGTTCGAGGCCAGCGCCTCCTTCAGGGTGGTGGGTTCGGGAGCGTCCACCGTATGGTCCCAGGCCTTGGCCCGGTCGAGCCACGCTTTGGCATCCGCCACGGCCGGTTGAGAGGCCTGCAATTCGTCCCGGGACATGGGAACGCCCGCAGCCTTCAGCCGGGCCAGGACGCCGCGCAGCTTGGCCATGCCATGCTGGTCGGCCACTTCGTCGGCGAACCAGCGCAGGGCGAGGGTCGGCAGTACCCAGGCCACCGCGGGATTCTGCGTCCGTACCACGGCGGTGTCGGCTCCATCAGTCTGCAACTGCACATCGATGTCGGTGCTGAACAAGTTCCCCAGGTCGGGGATTGGCCAGGGCAGCTGCGGGATGGTGGTGTCGGCAGTAGACGGCGTCGCACGGCACTGGAGCTGCCCGAGGGGCGCTGGTGTGGTGGCTGAGGCCGGTTTTCCCCGGGGCTCAGCATCCAGATCTTCACGCACGAAGGCTAGGCGCCAACCGTGGTTCTCGTGTTGCAGCCAGGGACCTTGGTCGCCCAAGGCCACGACCTCATGGTCCTTGTCGGGGACTTGGTTGGTCCAGCCCAGGAGCCAGGGGCGCACCTGGGGACCATCCGGCATGACGATGACGAGATGCTGATCGCCGTTCCACGAACAGGCCCAGGTACCCTCGGGCAGCACCAGCGGGTTGGCGGTTGAGGCGATCCCCAGGGCCACGGTCAGCCGCGCTGCGGGCAACCTGCCGACGACCTCTGAATCCACCGGGGCGAGGAACTGGCGGGGGATGCCGGTGTCGAGGCGGCAGGTGCCGTCGGGGCTGATGGTGGTCTCCAGGTGCCAGTTGGCGACCGCCGTCAGGACCGGTTCCCAGGCGGGCTTGTTCCCCACCAGGGGCTTCAGACAGGCTGCTAGGGCCTCACCGTTGATCCGTAAACGCATGCCGTCGATGGTGGTGTCCTCGACTTCGTGCGTCCGTGGATGCGTGAGGCGCAGTCGGCCGTCGGTGACCACCGCCGACTGACCCGGCCAGCTGCCGATCAAGGACGATGCGGCGGCGGCCTGGGTCGGATCCGCCGCCCACCATCCCGTGGCAGCCGGTTCTGGTGGCATTCCAGGGGCCCGGGGCAGGGCCCAGCCGATCACATGGAACGCCGTGGTGGCTCGGGCTGCCTGGGTCGGATCCCAGGTGCCGAGGCCCGCCGCCTCGGCCCAGGTTCGCGCCGCGCGTAGGGCCGCCTCCCCCAGGGACTGGCAGGTGGCGGGCAGCGGGGGCAGATGCCGTCCTTCCCAGTCCAACAGGGGAAGTCCATCGGGATCCGCCGCGCTGGCGGCGGGCATCAGGAGGACGCCTTGGGTGGTCAGGAGGAGGCCGGAGAGCAGTAAGGAAAGGCGCATACCTGGAGATACGAGAATACGCTGGACCGGTTACGAGGATTCACCTGATGAAGGAGTCGTAGGCGGTAATTCCGCGCGTACGGATCTGTGCCGGGTATCTAAATATTTATCGGTAAATACCGATGAAATTTAGGAGGTCTGCGGTGGCCGGCATTGGACCTAATCGACCGTCCACTCGCGTTTCTCTTCGCACAATTCCTTGAGTTTGGCGCCGAGGGTATTGCGGGTGATGCCCAGGAGATGCGCAGCCTTCGACTTGTTGTTGTTGGTGGCGGTGAGCACCGATTCGAAGAGGTAGCGTTCCCACTTGTTGCGCACGGTGTCGTAGAGATCGCTGGTACCGCGTTCGAGGGCGCCATGGGTCTCGGCGCGCATGTAACTTTTGAGCCGGGATTCGAAGCTCGCCAAGCCATGCTGCTTGTCGGTCTCTTGATGCGGGTCGAAGGCCATGATCGCCAGCGGCAGGAGATCGGTGGTGAGCTCCTTGCCGGGCGCCATGACGATCATCTTCTCGATGCAGTTCTCGAGTTCGCGGACATTACCCGGCCACGGATACTGGCACATGGCCTCGATCACTTCGCGGCCCACGGTCTCGATGTACTTGGTGTTGCGCTGGCAGTACACGCCAAGGAAGTGTTCGATCAGGTGTGGAATATCCTCGATCCGCGAACGCAGCGGGGGGATTTGCAGATAGACGACGTTGAGGCGGTAGTAGAGATCGGCGCGGAAGGTGCCCTTCTCGACTTCTTTTTCGAGAACGCGATTGGTGGCGGCGACGACGCGCACATCGAGCTTGCGGGTCTTGGTGTCGCCGACGCGTTCAATCTCCATCTCCTGCAGCACACGCAGCAGGCGCACCTGCATAGCCGGCGAGACTTCCCCGATCTCATCGAGGAAGATGGTCCCGAGGTGGGCGGCTTCGAAACGGCCCTTGCGGTCGTTGATGGCGCCGGTGAAGGCACCCTTCACGTGGCCGAACAATTCCGATTCGAGCAGCGATTCGGAAAGCGCACCGCAGTTGACGGTGATGAAGGGGCCGTTGGCGCGCGGGCTGTGCTCGTGGATGATGCGCGCGATCAGCTCCTTGCCGGTGCCGGTCTCGCCATGCACCAGCACCGTTGCGGTCGAGGCTGCGACGCGATGTCCGGCTTCGAGCACGCGTCGAAAGCTGCCAGAGACGGCGATGATGTTGCGATCGCTGAAACGGGTGCGGATCTCTTCGCGCAGCTGCACGTTCTCATCGATGAGTTCGGCCTTTTCGAGGTTCAGGAACTCGTTCATCGCACACCACTGCAGGAACAGATCCGCCAGCAGGTGGCCGGTCTCGGGACCGGAGTTTTCGACCAGCAGCACGCCGTGGGTGCGCTTGCCCTTGCCCAACGGATAGACAGTGAGCGCGCCTTGTTCGATGACCTCGTGGCTCTCGCGGGCTTTCGCTACCAGCAGGCGATCGAGCTCTTCGCTCTGCGAGGTCTCGCCGTGGGCGATGATCTCGCGCACCCCGCCGTCGTGGCGGAGCGTGAACAGGCGCCCGCCGCTGAGGAGCTTGCTACCTTGTGCGAGACGCAGCGCCGAGAGTACCGATGGCCGGAGCTGCGGGTTATTCACCCGCGCTTCGGTGGCAGCATCCAGGAGTTCAAGCAGCGGGGTGGGCATGGGCAGGCGCAGAAAAGTGTCAGGGAATGCGAGCGGCGACGGGGCGGCGTGGGCATTCGATGATCGTATGCGCACATGCGCCGCAACCATTGGTTCATAGCGTAGCACAGCGGCACGGTGCAGCAGTGCTACACCGTGCTAGCTATTTAGTCATCGAAATGGGCTCAGGCCTTAGCTTGTGCCGCCACCACCAGGGCCAGCTCTTTCAGCTGCCGTTCCGCCACCGGCGTCGGACAATCGAGCATTTCGTCGCGGGCTTTCTGATTTTTCGGGAAGGCGATGACTTCGCGGATGCTCTCGGCGCCGGTCATGAGCATGATCAGACGATCGAGGCCGAAGGCCATGCCGCCATGCGGGGGCGCGCCAAAGGACAGGGCGTGGAGCAGGAAGCCGAATTTCTTCTGCGCATCTTCCGGGCTGATGCCGAGGGCGGTGAAGACCTTCGATTGCGTGGCCGCATCGTGGATACGGATCGAGCCGCCGCCGATCTCGTTGCCGTTGAGCACCATGTCGTAGCTCTTCGAGAGCACCTTGCCGGGATCGGTCTGCAGCAGGTCGACGTGCTCGGCGTAAGGGGCGGTGAACGGATGATGGGTGGCGACGTGCTGATTCTGTTCTTCGCTGAACTCGAACAGCGGCGCCGAATGCAGCCACAGGAACTCGAACTGCTCGGGACGCGTCAGCTTGAGGCGGTTGACGCCGAGCTCGACGCGCAGCGCTCCGAGGGCGGCGCAGACGGTCTTCTCGCGGTCGGCGCCGAAGAACAGCACGTCGCCGTCGGCGACGGCGAGCTTCACCGCCAGGACCGCGCGGGCCTCGTCGGTGATGTTCTTGGCCGCCGGGCCCTGCCAGTTTTCCTTCACCGCCGGGTCGCCTTGGATCTTGATCCAGGCCAGACCCTTGGCGCCGTAGGCCTTGACGAACTCGGTGAGCTGGTCGAGCGTCCGCCGCGAGAGGATCTCGCAGGCGGTCTTCTGCGACTCGGGCGTGCTTGCGCCGTGCTCGAAACCGTGCTTGGCGTTGATCGCCCGCACCACGCCGCCGGCAGCGACGGCATTGGTGAAGACGGTGAAGCCCGAGGTCGGCGCCCAGGCGCTGAGATCGACGATCTCCATGCCGTAGCGCAGGTCAGGTTTGTCGCTGCCGAAACGCAGCATGCCTTCGGTCCAGGTCATGCGCCGAAACGGCGTCTGCAGGCTGATGCCGAGGGCCTTCTGCCACAGCTCGCGGGCCAAGCCTTCGCCGATGGCCATGATGTCGTCCATCTCGATGAACGACATCTCGAGATCGATCTGGGTGAATTCGGGCTGGCGGTCCTGGCGCAGGTCCTCATCGCGGAAGCAGCGTGCGATCTGCACGTAGCGATCGTAGCCGCCGACCATCAGCAGCTGCTTGAACAGCTGCGGCGATTCGGCGAGGGCGTAGAACGAGCCCTGGTGCACACGCGAGGGCACCAGGTAGTTGCGGGCACCGCCGGGGGTGTACTTGCAGAGGACCGGGGTCTCGATCTCGATGAAGCCGTTGGCGTCGAAATAGTCGCGGGCGGTCTTCACGGCGCGGTGGCGGAGGATCAGGTTGCGCTGCTGAATCGGCCGGCGGAGGTCGAGGAAGCGGTACTGCAGGCGTACTTCTTCGCCAACCTTGGCGTGCTCGTCGATCTCGAACGGCGGCGTCTCGGCCTGGTTGAGGACCACCAGCTCCTTGGCGAAGACCTCGATGGCACCGGTGGCGATGTTGGGGTTGGCGCGGTCGCCACGCGATGTGACTTCGCCGGTGACCTGCAGGACCCATTCACCGCGGGCGCGGCTGGCCAGCTCGTGCGCCAGCTTGCCGCAGAGATCGGGGTCGAAGGTCATCTGCGAGAG
>JBILBP010000198.1:0-5395 GCA_044353645.1 Planctomycetota bacterium
CCTCCGGTCCGACGCGTTGATGAAGCCGCCGCAGACCGCCCAGACAGGGTACCAGGGCCCAGGCCAGGCCCGGCAGGCCGATGCGCACGCCGGGTGCGCCCACCAGCAGGTCGCAACCAAGGGCCAGTTCCAGACCGGTACCAAGGGCATAGCCGGTGAGGTGAGCGATGGTCACCCCCGGCCAGGATTCCAGGGTGCGCACCACTTGTTGTCCGAGACGGCTGTAGGTGGCGGCGGATTCGGTGGAAAATCCCGCCAATTCACGGACATCACAGCCCAGGCTAAAGACCTGGCCCTCACCCGAGAGGATCAGCGGTGCCTGCATGCCGGCGGCCTCCTCGAGGCTCACGAGCATTTCAGCCAGGGTCGAGATATCGAGGGCGTTGTAATGGTCGGGGCGGTTGAGGCGCAGGCGGGCGCATCCGCTGCTGAACTCGAAGTGTACTGAGCAGAGCGGCTGACGCGGCATCGGCAACGTTCTCCGGGGCAGTATACCTCGCAGATCCGGCGCCGTCCATGAGCCTTTGCGAAGGTCCCGGCGATTTTCCGGTTATGCCCGTGGCTGGCGACAAGACTCCGATGCATCATAGATAAATCATGAATGTACAAAATCCGGTTCATCTGCGAACTGGACGGGATCACCAATCACGGCCACCACCGTGTCCTGCCCGACTAAGTCATCGAATTCCTCGGATATCTGCACATTTCTGCGCCAGCGCCGGGCGACCGCCGCCTTCCTCTCGACGCCGTCGCGGTAATGCAGCGTCTTCGTGCGGTTCGCGAGAGCGGTGGCCCGAAGCGGCTCGTTGGGACATGCCCGAGCCCGTGCTCGACAATCGGCACCTGGGTAGGTGATGTTGCGTCGCAGATCTTTGTAAGGTACCCTGAGCTATGATCGCACAGTCCGTCGATACGACTGCCCAGCTCGATCCGGCAGTGATACGTCGCTTGGCGGAACGGGTGCTGAAGGGCGAGCTGACTCTGCCGGTGCTGCCGGAAGCAGCCAGCAAGGTGGTGCAGATGTGCAATGATCCGAGCACCGATCTGCGCGAACTGGCGGCGGTCGTAGCCCACGACCCGGCGATGGTCGGCAATCTCATGCGTCTCGCCAACTCGACTTTGTATGGAGCTGGTAGTCAGCTGGTATCTCTCGACCAGGTGCTGGCGCGCCTGGGTGTGATCAAGATCCGCGAGATGGCCCTGGTGATCAGCTGTCAGGGCGAGGTCTTCAACGTTCCCGGCTATGAGGCGCCGGTGAGACTGCAATTCCGCCACTGCCTGGCGACGGCGCTGTTCGCGGAGGAGATCGCCCGCGGACGGCGCTTGAATGTCGAGGAGGCCTTCCTCTGCGGCCTGCTCCACGACATGGCCCGGCCGGTCCTCCTGCAAGAGATCATCGCCATCTGCGCAGAGTGCAATGCGCCCTTCAACTACGTGGCGGCTGACGGCATCATCGGTCAGCTGCACGCGCGAGTGGGCGCTGACATGATCAAGTTCTGGAAGCTTCCGGTACGCCTCGCCGAGGTTGTGCAGTTCCATCATGAGCCGTTGAGGGCCCCGAGCGCGCGCAACCAGGCGATGATGACGGCCTTGGCCGATGACCTCGCGCATTGGCTGCTGAAGGGTCCCAAGCATATGGAGCTGACCTGTGTCAGCGAGCACCCCTTGCTGAGCGAATTGAACATCTACCCGGATGAGATGGAGGCGCTCCTCGACTTCGGGCCGAAGGTCAAGCTCTCGGTGGGGATGATGGCATGAGCGCGTTCGATTATGATCTGATCGTGATCGGCAGCGGTCCGGCCGGACATCATGCGGCGTTGCAGGCCGCCGCCGCCGCCCAGCGGGTGATGCTCATCGAGCGCGATCCGCACGTCGGCGGACAGTGCGTACATCGCGGGACGATCCCTTCCAAGACCCTCCGCGAAACCGCCCTGGCCTTATCCAGCTTCCGCTGCAAGAGCGGCGTCGAACTGCCCTGTGAATTCGGTGAAGAGATCCAGGTCGCGAGCCTCATGAGCCGCTTGGAGGAAGTCATCCGCGGTCATCAGAAATATCTCAAGGATCAGCTCACGCGCGCGGGGGTCGAGCGCTGCCACGGGCGTGCGCGCTTCGTCGACCGTCATACCATCAAGGTCCAGTCGGTCCGCGGCACCATCACCGTGCTCACCGCGCCGGTGATCGTCATCTGCGTCGGTAGCCGCCCGCGTGCTCCCGCCGAGGTGCCGATCGATCATGAGCACATCCTCGACAGCGACTCCATCCTCTCGCTGATCTATCTGCCGCGGACGCTGACGGTTTTGGGTGGGGGAGTCATCGCCACCGAGTACGCCTCGATCTTCGCTGCCCTCGGCACCAAGGTGACGATGATCGACAAGAGCGAGCGGCCATTGGCCTTCCTCGAACCCGAGCTCACTGAACGCTTCCTGGCCTCGTTCACCGCCAACGGTTCGCAGTATCTCGGCGGTGCGCAGCTAGTTTCGGTGGTGCATGATCCGCGCACTACGCAAGTGATGACGACGCTCGCCGACGGGCGCATCATCGCCAGCGAGAAGCTCTTCAGCGCCCAGGGCCGGGTCGCCTGCCTGGAAGGTCTGAACATCGAGGCTACGGGGCTGGTGCCGACCGATCGCGGCCTGATCGCGGTCAACGAGCACGGCCAGACCGCGGTTGGAAATATCTACGCCTGTGGCGATGTCGCCGGGGCTCCCTCGCTGGCCAGCGCGAGCATGGATCAGGGTCGTCGCGCCGTCCGTCATGCTCTGGGAATGCCAGCGGCTTCACGCCTCGAGCTCATTCCGGCAGGGATCTATTCAATCCCGGAAATGTCGAGCGTCGGCCTCACCGAGGCGGAGGTGGTTAAGCGTTTCGGCGGCTGCATCGTTGGTCGTGCCGGCTTCAACGAAGTCTCGCGCGGGCTCATCGGCGCCAACGAAAACGGCCTGCTTAAACTGGTCGCTGACGCCCAAGGGCGCAAGCTCCTGGGCCTGCAGGTGGTGGGCGAAAGCGCCGGGGAATTGGCCTCGGTGGGGCAGATGGCGTTGCTGCATAATGACGACATCGACGTCTTCGTCGATCATACCTTCAACTTCCCGACCCTCGCCGAGGCCTATCGCAACGCCGCCCTGGACATCATCCAGCAGCGGCGCTGAAGCTCTGGAAATGCGCCATCGGCTCCAGGGCAGGTCGAGGGCGGCAGGTCGATGGCGACAGGTCGATGGCGACAGGTCGAGGGCGACAGGTCGAGGGCGGCAGGGGTGGCGGTGATTACGGCTCCTGCCACGCTGCCGGCAGGAGCCGCAATCGACATCGTCTCCGTACCACTGGCCCTGCCGTAGACATCCTGGGCTTTGATCAGGACCTGATAGGTGCCCGGAACCGTTAGTGTTCCCACCACGTAGCCGTTTGAGCTGATGCCCAAACCCGGGGGAAGTTCGAACGCGTGGATCGTTTCCAGTGACCCGGGTGCGGGATTGGCGGGCAGGATGTTCGCCAGCACCGAGAAGGAATGGATCATCGGCGTGCCGGTGATGGCTCGCACCGACAAGGTCAACGGTGGTGGAATGTTAAGAAGCCATCCTCGCGAAGGTCATGGACGCCGTCGCAGGCTGAGCCATCCCGCCACGTAGGCTACGAATCCCAGGCCCCACCAGCCGCAGGCGATGACAAACGCCAGGCGCCAAGCCCAGACAGGCATCGGCGTGCAGGCGGCAAGCCCGGTGGCCAGACCGAGCCATTGGCCTTGTTCGGGTCGGCAGCGCAGTTCGCGTAAGGGTTCCTGGGGCGGTTCCTCGGGATCCCGCGGACCCATGAGGGGCGTCAGCAGGAAGAGCCCCAGCAGCAGGATCAGGCATTGCCCGGCCCAACCGATCTGGTCGTGGGCCAGCAGGGTTACCAGCACGCCGCCCAGTGCCGCACAGATCGCCGGGACCAACGGGGCGAAGGGGATCAGCAGGGCCGGCAGCGGAGCCAGCTCGGTAGTTGCCGGCAGCGGGGGCGGGGCCTTGGCCTGACCCAGGGCCACGCCGAATTCCGTGGCCTGTTGCCAGCGCCGGCCCGGATCCCGTTCCAACGCCCGGAGGATGACGCTATCCAGTCGGGCATCGACCCCGGGCTGGCGGGACGGCGGCTCGAAGCGGCCCAGGGGCAGGTGGCCGGTCAATAGTTCATAGGCCAGGACCCCCAGGGCGTACAGATCCGCCCGGTGGTCGACTTCGGGGGACCCGATCACTTGTTCGGGTGCCATGTAGGCTGCGGTCCCGAGGACCTGGCCGGTGCCGGTGAGGGCCTGGCTGCCGGGTTCCCCGGCCATCAGTTTGGCCAGGCCGAAGTCGGCGATGCGCAGGCGACCGGCGGTATCCACCAGGATATTTTCTGGCTTGAGGTCCCGGTGGACCACCCCTTGGCCATGGGCGTAGGCCAGGGCCGCACACAGGTCGGGCAGCAGGCCCAGGGCTTCGGCGGCGGAGAGCCGCCCGGTGTCCAGGACCTGGCGCAGGCTTGCACCTTCCACCAGTTCCATGACCAGCCACAGGCGCCCGGCATCGTCGCCCCCCGCATCATGGAGGCGGACGATGTGGGGATGGTCCAGGCGGGCGAGGACCCGGGCTTCGCGCTGGAAGCGGGCGGTAAAGGCGGGATCGGCCGCCAGGGCGGGGGCCATCAATTTGAGAGCTACCGGCCGGTCCAGGTGCTCCTGGCGGGCTCGGTACACCGCGCCCATGCCACCAACACCCAGGAGGGATTCCACCACCAGATGGGGGGTCAATCCGGTCAGCGTGGCGGGATCTGGCGGCACCCAGCCATCGGGACCCACGGCGGTCACCGTCGGCGCCTTGGCGTCTATCGCCGCGGAGAGGAGCCCCGACAAGGCTTCGGGGGCGAGAGCATCGAATAAAGAATCAGGATGCATGCATCACCTCGTCAGGGCCGCGCAGAGATCACCCAGTTCCGCATCGATGGCCGACGGCGTCGGATCCGCCAGGGTGTCGGCAATTTCGGCCCGCACGGCCTGGCGGAAGCCTAGGCGCAGGCGGTGGACGGCGACCTTGACCGCTCCTTCGCCCAGACCAAGCACCGCCCCGGCGGTGCGGTAGGCGGTGGCGTCGCCGTTGGCCAGCAGGAACGGCGACAGGGTGCGGAATCGCAGGTCATCGATCTCTCCGCCCAGGCGTTCCCGGGCGCGGGCCAACAACCTGGACGCCCAGGCCCGGTCGAAGCTCTGGGCTGGATCCGTGGCGTCGGGATCGGCGAACAGGTCTTCAGCAGAGAGTCCGGCCATCGGTCGCCCGCCGCCCCGTTTACCTGCCGCGGCGGCTGCCGCTCGGTCAGCCAGGAAATGGTCTAAGCATGTCAGCAGCCAGGAACGGAACCGGCCCCGGGCGGCATCGGCGGTGCC
>JBILBP010000199.1:0-5367 GCA_044353645.1 Planctomycetota bacterium
GCGTGAGGCCGCCGACACCACTACCGAGTAAGAGAAGCGTATGGCATTGCTCGCATTCAACGACCTGCATGTGACCTTCAAAGGCCGCGAACGCACCGTCGAGGCGGTCAAGGGCCTGACCTTCAGTATCGAGCCCGGACAGGTGGTGGCTCTGGTCGGCGAATCTGGCTCGGGCAAGAGCGTCTCGTCGATGAGCGTGCTGCGCCTGCTCAAGGAGCCGCCCGCGACCTATCCGCGCGGGAGCATCGCCTTCGATGGTGAGAACGTCCTGACCATGAACGCCCAACGTCTGCGCCAGCTGCGCGGCGGCGAGGTTGGCATTGTCTTCCAGGAGCCGATGTCGGCGCTCAATCCGACCTGGACCGTGGGGGCGCAGGTCGCCGAATCTCTGGAGCTTCATACGACGATGTCAGCGGCAGAGCGGCGCGCGCGGGTGATCGAGCTGTTTACCCAAGTCGGCATCCCCAATCCCGCCGCCCGCATCGAGGCCTATCCGCATGAGCTCTCTGGCGGCCTGCGTCAGCGGGTATGCATCGCCATGGCCTTGGCCTGCAAGCCTCGGCTGCTGATCGCCGATGAGCCGACCACCGCCCTCGACGTCACCATCCAGGCGCAGATTCTCGAACTGCTCAAGCGCCTGCAGCGCGAGCTGGGCATGGCGGTGCTATTCATCACCCACGATCTGGGCGTGGTCGCCGAGCTCGCCGATCGCGTGGTGGTCATGAGACACGGAGTGCAGGTGGAAAGCGGCACGGTGGCCGAGGTCTTCAGCGCCCCGCAGCATCCCTACACCAAGGCGCTGCTCGCTTGCCGCCCGACCCTCGGCCAACGCCGTGGCCGGCTGCCGACCGTCGACGACCTGATGCAGGCGGGATAAGACGGGCGTTCTTGGGTATCAAAACGTGGTATCAGGTCTTTAGCGATATTCATGAGGACATACCCCCAGATTACAGGAGCTGGCTGAGCAGCGTCCGCGCCGGCACCACGACCGGCTGATGCTGGGCGAAGCAGTCCGCCGCCACGAAGTCACGGTCGAGAACGACCTGAAATGCATGCGGGGCCTTGATCTGGTCCTGGTAATGCTTGAGCGCCGGGCTGAGGCTATCCCGACCAGCCTTGACCTCGACCAGGAACCAGGGTTTCCGGTCACGGATCACCACGAAGTCGACCTCACGCTGCTGCTTGTCACGGAGGTAGCGCAGTTCAAAGGCACCCAGGCCGAGGTCATTCCAGCCATCGACGGCCTTCAGCAGGTGGCAGGCGACGAAGGTCTCGGCGCGCTTGCCGGCATCCTCAATGCCCGACCAGTCGCGGAGGAACCACTTCGGCTCCTTGCGCAGTGACTTGGTGACATTGGTGAACCAGGGCCGGATCAGCACCCCGACATGCAACGACACCAGCAACTCGAGCCAATGCTTCACCGTATCGGGCGCCACATGGAGATCGTCGGCCAGTGACTTCATCACGATCTGATCGCAGGAGCGGTCTTGCAGAATCTCGGCAAGTAGGCCGATCTGGGCGACCTCCCGCACCAGGGTCAGATCGCGGAGGTCCTCACGCAGGAGCTGCTGAAACCGGGAAGACCGCCACCGCCGTGAGAACGCCGCCTTGCGATGGGCGAAGGGTTCGGGGAATCCGCCATGCTCCCACAGCGCGGTCCACTGTTCCTCCGGCAATGGCTGGGGCGGGCGGATCGGCGTGTCGGGAATGGTCGGTGCGACCAGTTCCCCGACCGAAAACGGGTGCATGCGGTAGTGGAAGTAGCGACCCATCAGGCTGTCGCCGCCACGCCGATAGACATCCAGGCGCGAGGAACCGGTGACGATGACGCGGCAGCGATCGGCGTAGATGTCGAAGAAACCCTTCAGCCAATTCTTCCAGCGTCCGAACTTGTGGATCTCGTCGATGGCGAGGACCGGCGGCGTGCTGGCAAGATCATTCAGGCCAACTGCCGCGGCCACGGCTTCCGGGCCGGCGGTGAGCAGTTTGCGATGGGTGGGATTGTCCCAGTCGAGGTAGGTGGCGGCGAGGTGCTTGGCCGTCGTCGTCTTGCCCACTTGGCGGGGACCACTGATGAAAGCCATCTGACGGTACTCAGCCAGGTGTTTGGCGATGAGGGCGTCATAGAGGCGGGGAAACGGCGTAGACATGTGGACTAAATTAACCCTAGATCGATTTTGGTCCAGACTGAAATCTAGCTAGGTCTATTTTAGTCAAGCCACTCGGCGCGCTCACGGATGATGGGGAAAGGCTACTCTGGCCATGAACGCAGCCAGCGTTCGGCCGACCTCTCTTGTCCTAATCCGGACCGTCTCAGCAAACCAGACTGGGATCATAACCAGACCAGAGAGCCGAGAGATAACTCGGACGAGGCGGGCTTTTCCGGAGGTGTCCGGCCCGTCCGGGCAAAGTCGCGGGTCGGACAGAGAGGTTTTGGAAACGCAGAAACCCGCGGAATACCGCGGGTTGTGCGCCGGTCGTTTGGCCTGGGGCACTTAACGAGAAAGCCCCGGTTTTCACCGGGGCTTTTCTTTTCTTTGGTTGCGGGAGGAGGATTTGAACCTCCGACCTTCGGGTTATGAGCCCGACGAGCTACCAGACTGCTCTATCCCGCGTCGTTAGGCTAATAGCATGTAGGCAAGTGAGGGTTGTCAAATTTGTATTGGGGGCGCGGTTTCACCAGGCGCGTACGGACGGTTTTTCTTCGGCAATACGTGGGTGAGGCTTTTTCTAGCGCGCTCAAACCCTGTGCGAGCAGATTCGCTGCGATCGCATGCTCAGGGATCGAATCGGCCGTCGTGGTGAACCATCGGGGCAACGTTACCCGGATGCCGGCACAGCGCAGCAGACGCTCACTCCGCTGACCATGGGTGCCCTCAAAAAAAGGATCGGCATGAGCCTCGCAGATTTTCTCAATCACGATTGCTGAAACGTGATGTTCCAGGTGGAACGCAGTCTGCAAAATCAGGAATTCCCTAAAATCACCGACATCACGGTGACGACCTAAGGGCATGCCGCCGACTGACGACTTTAGGCCGCTTCCCCGTACCGTCGCTTCCGGCCACATCCCGGCAGCGAGATCTGCGAGCAGGAACCATGTCAATCTTCAGTTCGTTTTCATGGTTGCTGGTGATCTTCATCAGTGGTTGCTGCCTGCTGCCGGCGGTCGAGGAGGCAGCTGACGCCCACGAGCGCAAGTCCGAATCGGCCTTGCGCTACGCACGCCTGATCGAGCTCATCAACTCCCTTCCCGATCGCGTCGGAAGCCCGGCGCTCACGGCTGAGCTCCCGACGATCGTCTTCCGACCCACGGAGCCGGTCTGGTCTCTTCCCTGGCAGTCGGCTCTCGCAGACCTGCGCAAGCAGGTGTTGATCATTCCGTCAACTAACGCAGTCCTCACCGACCATTTAGATATCCGTGGGATGGTAGTCATCGAACCCGGCAGTCAGGCCTCGCTGAAGCTCCGTGACGAAACCGGATTGGCGGATAATAGCTTCGTGGTCTTCGACCGGAATGGGACCGAGATCCGTCAGGAGAACCTCCTGTACGACGACGAGGTCAGCACGCTGGCACGGCAACAACTGCAAGCGACCGGGGTGGTCGATGTCGCCGGAATCGGGAGAATCGTCCAAGCGAGGAATAAGGAGGTCTTCGGAATGCATCGCTTCTGGCCGTTGATCTGCAAAGCTGGCTTGAATCCGGAGACTGTCTCGGTCGCAACGGAAGGTTCGACCCACGGCGTGGATGAATTCGCCTCCTATCTGAAGGAGATGGCGAAGAACAACGAATGGGATGAAATTTTGAGGGTGTTCCGCTATGCCAAGTGGGGTGGTAATCCCCTCATCGATCGCGGAAGCATTCCCGCGCTGACTAGGATCCTGGCCGAGAACAAGGAAGCCATGGCCATGGCCATGGCCAATAACGAGGGTCTCTCACGCTACTTGATGGAGCACGACTATCTCTCCTGGGCAAGAAAGAATTATTTCCCAGACCTCATGGTCCTGAAGTGGCTCTCTACGCGCAATGCTGGGGATCTCGATAGTTTCTACGCTGTGATCGAAAGAGACGCGCATGTCACCGCTCCGAACTTCGAGGCCATGTCGCCGCTCTTCTTGGCCGGTGAGGATCGTGCCTATGCGCTAGCGAGGAGATATGCGACTCTCAAGGAACCCAGGGCGCACCAATTCAGGCTCCAGATTTCGCGGGCCATCGCTCCCGCGCTGGTCGCCGGAAAGCTCGACCAGGCGAAAGAATTGGATTCCCTGATCCAGCAGCTCAACCGGCAAGACGAAGAGTTGGCGAAAAGGTCCCGTTACGAGGTCATCCTCGACACGATAGCGGAATTCTCCGAAAACCGGATGCCGGGGAAGCCTGCGCTGTCGAAGCTGCTGCCCACCGTCATCTATTTTTGCCATGAGGGACCGCAAGAGGACTATTTTAATCGATTTTCAGGATACCAGGGGTCTTTTCAACTGGTCGTGGTCGAAGCCAAGCCCGGTGCACGCGAGCATTTCGGGGAATTCTCCACCTGCCAGGAACGATTCTCTTTCAATGGCATTGGATACTTTGCGTTAGGTCATGAATTGAAGCTATACGACCAGAACCAGAAAAACCCTCCACGTTCCGTCGTCATCGACATTGATGGGCGGATCTATTGCGACATGTACGGAAGTTTGATTCTCGATGGAGAGCGAGTCAATTGGTGGGATGCGATCGGCAAGGGCGCCCTCGACGATCTGATGCGACAGGGGAGGATCGATGACCAGAAGATCCGCAACTTGCGCCTGAAAGACCTGGCGGCGCGCTACGGGGATTCCAAGGCCTGGGTCCTGTTCTCAGATAATATTCCCACGGAGCCGGTGCAGAAACGCCAACTCAGTCATTTCCTCGTGAATAAGCATCAGGAGCTTGAAGATTTATTCGCGAAAACGGCATTGAGCGGAGACTTCGACACCTTTTCGGACCTGGCTGAGCTGTCGAGAAATGGCAATCTGGACAATGGCAGTTGGGATGATGCCCTGGTGAAGATCGTCGCCGATCATCGCGATGCGATGTCCGCGACCATGTCATCGAACAAGCAGTTCATGACCCATCTTCGCGGCAAGCGCGGCGGAGCCGTCGACGATGTCTACGATTACATCCTCCTCAAGACCTGGGAAAAGACCCGCGCCCCCGAGGACCTTGCCGATTACTTCGAATTCGTCGATGCGCAGATGGTCAACCGGCAATGCTGGCCGGATTTCAACCTCATGGGTACGCTCTTCCTCAAGGGCGGGGAGGCGAACGTTTATACCTACATGAGGGAATTTGTCGTCGATCGTTATCCCTTCATGAAGTCACGTGCCCTCAATGGGCTGAGACCGGCG
>JBILBP010000200.1:0-5356 GCA_044353645.1 Planctomycetota bacterium
GATCAAGGTGGCGTCGGCCTGCAGCAGCGGCTCGCCGCCGGTGAGCACCAAGCCCATATGCCTGGTCTCGGAACCAGTCGCCGGCGCGAGCGCCGCCAGGCGGGCGAGGATCTGCGCCACGTCGAGCGCTTCGCCGCCGCGGAAATCGGTGTCGCAATAGGGGCAGGCGGAGGCAGCACGGGTTTCCGGGCGGCCGTCCCAGGCGTTGCAGCCAGCCAGACGCACGAACAAGCACGGCATGCCCTGATGCTGACCTTCGCCTTGCAGTGTCGGTCCGAAAACCGATTTCACACGGTAGGTCGTCATCAGGGCTCCGGCGGTTACTTGACGATCAGGTAGTACAATTTGCCTTCGGCATACTGACCACCGGCGCGACGCTCGTTGGCTTCGCCTTCGCCCATATACAGATCGCAGCGACCCGGCGCACGGATCGCCCCGCCGGTGTCTTGATCGAGGCGCAGGCCGACATAGGTGACGCCCTTGGTAGCAGCATCCTTGAGCTTGGCCTGGTCTTCACTGCCGGTCGAGAGGGCGGTGGCCGCGACCACCGGCGCACCGGGTGGGAAGATGTACTTGTCGGTGGCGATCGAGACGTCGGAGGTCACCGGCTGGCCGATCGAACCGAAAGGCCCGCCCTTGGTCTCGGTGAAGAAGATGTAGCGCGGATTGCGCGCGGTGTAGACCGCCACTTCTTCGGGATGGGCGCGGAAAAATTCGCGGATGGTGAAGAACGACAGTTTGTCGCTGGGGATTTTGCCGTCTTTCACGAGGTCCTGGCCGATGCCCTTGTACAGGTAGCCGTTGGTACCGGCGTAGCCGATCTCCATCTGCCCGCCGTCGGGCAGGCGCAGCTTAGCCGAGCCCTGGACGCGCACGAGGTAGGCCTCGTAGGGATCCTTCATCCACACCAGTTCCTGGCCCTTGAGCATGCCGCTGGTCTCGATCGTCGAGGCGTCGGGATAGGGATTCATCGCCGGCGACTGCTTGGCGATTTCGAGACTGGAGGTCATCACTAGATCGGCCGGGCGCTTGTAGATCGGATAACGGTAGAGGTCGGTGGCGGTGCGGCTGGCATCGAAGATCGGAGTGTAGTAGCCGGTGAACAGCACCGTGCCCTGGTCATCGCAGCCGATCGACATGAAGGCCCGGAAACGCTTCTTCACTTCGGCGTTGAACTGCTCGTCGGTGGCAGTCGAGGTCAGCAGCTCGTCGATGGCCTTGAGGCTGGCGATGACCTGACCCTTGTCGACACCGCCGATGGCCTGCGGGAAGGTCGATTTCTTTTCCAGGAAGGCCAAGCTGTTGACGATCCCGCGACGGACCGCGGCACGGTCGGCCACGACCATGTCGGGCATGGTCGAGATGTCGACTTCACGCAAGGCCAGGGCGCCATCCGGCAAGGGACGGGCGTAGTCCTTCTTCTTGGCCTTGCGCGCACACGAGGTGGTGGTCAGGGCGAGGAGCGGAATCAGGATCAGAGCGAGAGCGAAACGCATGGGGCGGCAGCATGGGGGCCGGCGCTCGACGGCAAGAGCACCACCGTCATGCATCGCTGCCGTACAAGCATCGTCGGCTACTGCTCGACCACCACATCGCCGGTGCCACGGCACACCGCCTGGCAGGCCAGACGCTCACCGTCTTTGCAGGCATGCATAGATTCCATGCCCGCCCTCGGCGAGAGGTGCTCGATACCCGCGACCACCTTTACCTTGCACATCCCGCACGAGCCTGACATGCAAATGTAGGTCACAGCACTGCCGTGATTCAGCAACTGTCCGAGCAGGTCGATGCCCTTCTGCTGGGCGAAAGGCGGTTCGGCATTAAAGGTAATGGTGGCCATGGAGTCCTCCGCGTCTCAGGCGACGACGATGTTGATGATCTTGCCGTGGATGACGATCAGCTTGCGGAGGGTCTTGCCGCTGATGAGTGCCTGGACATCGCCATGCGCGCTCACCGCTGCGTCGAGCTCCGCACCCGCCAGGGCCCGCGGGAAGACCACCTTACCGCGGACCTTGCCGTTGATCTGCACCGGGTATTCGACCTCGTCGGTGGCGATCTGCGCCGCGTCATAGGTCGGCCAGCCGGCAGCCACGACATCGTCGCTGCCGGTGAGGTCGCGCCACAGTTCGGCGGCGATATGCGGTACCATCGGCGCTAGCAGGCGCACCAGGGTGACCAGGCCGAGCTTGGCGATGGCCGGGGCGAGGAGGTCGGCCTTCAGTTCGTTGGCCAGTTCCATGCAGGCGGCGATGGTGGTGTTGAAGGAGAAATCCTTCTCCATCGCGTCGGTGGCGCGCTTGACGGTGGCGTGGACCTTGCGCACGAAGGCCTGATCGGCGCCGCTGACCTCGCTGACGTGGCCGGCGAACGGCGCCACCGCCGCGAGGCGGTCCTTGTGCTCCTGGGCCAGGACCCACACGCGCTTGAGGAAGCGGTGCGCGCCGAGCACCCCGGCCTCGTTCCACTCGAGATCAAGTTCGGGCGGGGCGGCGAACAAGGCGAACAGGCGGGCGGTGTCGGCGCCATAGGCGTCGATCAGCACCTGCGGATCGACGGTGTTGCGCTTCGACTTCGACATCTTCTCGACGCGGCCAACGATGACGCTCTGGCCATCGGTCTTGGCGATGGCGGTGATGACCTTGCCCTTGTCGTTCTTCTCGACCGTGACTTCTTCGGGGTAGAAGTACTGCTTCTTGCCGCTGCCGTCCTCACGGTAATAGGTCTCCATGCACACCATGCCCTGGCAGAGCAGCCGTTTGAACGGCTCGCGCACCGCGGTGTAGCCGCAGTCGGCGAGGGCCTTGGTGAAGAAGCGCGCGTACAGCAGATGCAGCACCGCGTGCTCGATGCCGCCGATGTAGAGATCCACCGGCAGCCAGTGGTCGACCTTGGCCTTGTCGAGGGGCGCGGTGCAGCCGAGATCGGCCTTGGTGTTGTCATGGCAGGTGTAGCGGGCGAAATACCAGCTCGACTGCATGAACGTATCCATGGTGTCAGTTTCGCGCCGCGCCGGCTCACGGCCGTGGATGGTCTTCACCGTCAGCGGCGAACCGTCGTTGGCGGTGGTCATCCACGTGGGGTGCTTCTCAAGCGGATTGCCCTTGCCGTCGAAGGTCACATCCATCGGCAGGGTCACCGGCAGGTCCCTCTTCGCCAGCGGCACCGCCCCGGCGGTCTCGCCGTAGACGAAGGGGATCGGGTTGCCCCAGAAACGCTGGCGGCTGATGCCCCAGTCGCGCAGGCGCCAGGTCACGGTCTTGCGGCCCTTGCCGGTCTCCTGCAGCCAGTCGGTGATCGCGAGCTTGGCGGCTTCCGAGGACTGGCCGCTGAACTGCGCCGAATCCACGAGCACGCCTGACTCGGTGAAGGCCGCATCAGTCGCGGCTGTGCCGGTCGTGCCGGTCGTGCCGGTCGTGGGCGCGATGACGTGCACGATCGGCAGCTGATACTTGGTGGCGAAGTCGAAATCGCGCTCGTCGTGCGCCGGCACGGCCATGACCACGCCGGTGCCGTAATCGGAGACCACGAAGTTCGCGGCATACAACGGCACCTGCGCGCCATTGACGGGATTGATGGCGTAGGCACCGGTGAAGCAGCCGAGCTTCTCGGCGGCTTCACCCTGGCGCTCCTGCGCCGGCGTACGCCGGACCTGTTCGGCGAAGGCCGCCACCGCCGCCCGATGGCTCTCGGGCACGATGCGCCGCAACAGCGCATGATCGGGAGCGATCGAAACAAAGGTCACGCCGAAGATCGTATCCGGGCGGGTGGTGAAGACAGTGAGCTTGGCGTCGGCATGACCGGCCACCGTGAAGTCGATCTCGGCGCCGATGCTCTTGCCGATCCAGTTGCGCTGCTGGGTCAGCACCGCGTCGGGCCAGCCGGTCTCGCCCTGCAGCTGCTGGGTGCCCTGCAGCAGCTCCTCGGCGTAGGCGGTGATGCGCACGTACCACGTCGGCAGCTCCTTCTGGATCACCGGCATGCCGGTGCGCCAGCATTTGCCGTCGATGACCTGTTCATTGGCGAGCACGGTATTGAGCCCGGTCGACCAATTCACCAACGAGCTCTTGCGGTAGACCAGGCCCTTCTCGACGAGATCCAGGAACACCTCTTGCTCACGCTGAGCATAGCCGGGGTCGCTGCAGGCGAATTCGCGCGACCAGGCATAGGAGAAGCCCATGCGCTTCAGCTGACCACGCATGTAGTCGATGTTCTGGTAGGTCCATTCCTTGGGGTGGGCATTGCGCTCGATGGCCGCCTGCTCGGCGGGCAGGCCGAACGAGTCCCAACCCATCGGGTGCAAGACGTGGAAGCCGCGCATGCGCTTGTAGCGCGCCACAGCGTCGCCGATGGTGTAGTTGCGGACGTGGCCCATATGCAGCTTACCGCTGGGATAGGGGAACATCTCCAGCACGTAATAGCACTTTTCGCGCGGCAGGTCATCGCGGACCTCATGCGTTTTCTCGACCTGCCAACGGGCCTGCCAGGCCGTCTCGATGACGTTGGGCTCGTAAACTCGCATGTCGCTCATAAATAACCTCGGCCGCGCCTGGTACGTGCGACCAGAGCGCTGGGCGCGGGGATGATGGGAATCTGCACCGAGTGGCAATCCAATAACCGTCGGCAGCCGCTGTCTTCTTTCGTCGCGACTTCGCCCTACGTTAGGTGCATGTCGGTACCCGATCTCTCGCCGCACGCCCTCGCCAGCTTGCTGGCGATCGCTGAACATGGCTCGGTCTCGGCGGCGGCCCGGGCGCGCAATCTCACCCAGCCCTCGATCAGCCGGCAGGTGCAAGAGCTCGAACGGCAACTCGGCGCCCACCTCGTCGAACGGACCTCGCAGGGTGCGCGCTTGACCCCCGCCGGCGAGAGCCTGGCCGAAGGCGCCCGCGAGCTGCTCATCGGCCTCGCCGCCCTTCCCGATCGCGTACGCAGCCGCCAGGGCGAGGTCAGCGGCCGGGTGCGCCTGGGTACCATCGATTCGATCGGCATCTATGTCCTACCACCGATCCTGGCCAAGTTCGTACAAGCCAATCCCCGCGTCGATGTCCAGGTGGTATGCCAGTCGAGCCCGCAGCTGACGGCGATGCTGCTCGATGATGAATTGGATATCGCCGTCGGCACTACCGAGCATCCCAAGCTCACCAGCGAGCGCCTTTACCAAAATCCGGTGGTGGTCGCCTATCCCCCGAGCATGCCCGAAGACCGCGTGCCCGACACCATCGCCGAGCTCGCCAAGCACCGCATCGTCACCTTCAGCCAGGGGCTGACGATCCGCGCCCTCATCGATCAGGCCTTCGCCAAGGCCGGACTGACCTTTTCGCCGGTCATGGGCCTGGCCAATGTCGAGGTCATCAAG
>JBILBP010000201.1:0-5331 GCA_044353645.1 Planctomycetota bacterium
GTCTCGTGGCGCGTCATCACTCCGCTGGGACTGGTGGCGCTGGCCACGAACAGTTCGCCCAGCGAATCCGAGCTGACTACCGGCGCGGCGAGATCTTTGCGCGCATCGCGCATCGCGGCGCCGCAGTGATGACGATGCAGATCGATGAGGGTCTGCAAGACGATCGCCCGCAGCCACAGAAAACCGCTCGAATAGGACGAGGTCACGAGGTGCTCCAAGCGCGCGGCGGCGGCGACGAAGGCTTCCTGGAGCACATCGTCGGCCTCGACGCGCCGCGCCAGCGCGCCGAGGCGTAGGTGGATGGTGCGCAGCAGACGCTCGCGATGGAGCTCGACGAGGTCGGCGAGAGCCTGGACCTCGCCGGCCCGCAATCGTTGCTCAAGAATCGCCGCCTCATCCATATGGTCGAGTGTGCGCCATCAGGGACGCTCGCCAAGGGTCGGCTGACCAATCGCGTACGGTAACACCTGCATGAGTTGCAACGTTTCAGCGAGTTGCGGCGTCAGCCGCTCTTAGCCGCTCTTAGCTAGCCACTGGACGGCTCATGCACGTGCACGGCCGGCCAGGAATCGGATTGGGTAGCGATGACCTGTTCGCGCACCGTCACCGAATGCCACAGGGCACTGCGCCCGTTTTCCAGGCAGGGAGCGGCGGAGATCGCCGCCGAGACATAGAGTTTCGCCGCGAGGATCGCTTCCCGCAGGCTGTCACCCTTGGACAGGCCGGCAGCGATCGCTGCCGAGAAGGTCGCGCCGGTGCCGTGGATCTTGGCCCGCTGAACGGTCGGGAACGAGAAATGGCGCAGGCCATCGAGGCCCGCCAGGACGTCGAGGCTCATACCCTGCAAGCCGCCACCGGTGACCAGGGTCGGACAACCATAGCGCTTGAGCATGAGCTTGGCGGCATCCTCCATGTCCGATTTCGCGAGCACCTCTTCCATGCCGGTGAGCAGGGCGGCCTCGTGGCGATTGGGCGTGGATACCGTCGCGCGGGGCAGGAGTTCGTCTTTGAGGCAGGCCACCTGCTCTGGCAAAAGCAACGGGATGCCGCGGCTGTCACGCGCCACCGGATCGATGACCACGGCCACCGCCGGGCGTTCGCGCAGCCAGCGGGCGACCACGCGCATGGTCGCGATCGAGGGGCAGAAGCCGACCTTCACCGAGGTGATCGGAAGATCCTCACTGGCTGCCTCGAGCTGCGAGCGCACCACCGATTCCGGCAATGGGTACAGCTCGTACAGGCGACCCAGGCTGTGGGCGGCAACGCCAGTGATGATCGACACGCCATAGCAGTTGAGGGCGGTGAAGGTCTTGAGGTCGGCTTGCGTCCCGCCGCTGCCGGAGGAATCGGAAACTCCGATCGAAACGCATACCGCCGGGAACACTGCTTGCTGCTGCATGGTGCGTCTCCGCTAAGCGGCGATGGTATGCACCCCAGCCGCAGGTACAACGCAGCCGTAGCGAGCCCGCCTGCCCGTGACCTGCACCGACCTCCGCCGCCGCCTCGAATCCCCCGCCGCATTCCATTGGGGCCTGGGGATCTACGCCGTGATCCTGGCCCTGGGACTGAAACGCTTTTTGGTCTGGGATCAGATCCTGGTCCTCGAAGACGACAACGTGTGGGCGCTGTTCTCGGCCCTCCACCCCCATGCCCTGCGCTGGCTAGTGATGCAGCCGACCCTGGCCTTCGGCCCGGTCGCCCCGGATGCGGTCTTCACCGTCATCTGCTGGTTCCTGATCTGGGCGACCACCGTGCTGCTCGCCCGCGTCGGCGCCCTCGCCGCCGCCATCCCCGGCCGGGAATCCGCCTTGCGCATCTGGCTGCTGCTGCCGCTGGCGCTGGCGACCTTGATCATGAACGGACGGGTGATCCCGGCCTTTGCCGGGCTCGCCCTGCTGACCGCCATCCACGTCGAACATGCCGCCGGGCGCCCCCGGAAGCTCGCCTGGATCCTCGTCGGCCAGGCCGTAGGCCTACTGCTGATGGTGGTCACCAGCGGGACCTTCGCCGTCGGGGTGATCGTCGTCCTGATCAGCTTGACGGGGATCCTCCGCCCCTATTGGCGCGAGCCGCGCACACGCCGGCTACTCGTACCGCTGCTCGTCGGCAGCGGCCTGCTGCTCGGCGGCGTGTGCTTCATCCTCGTCCGCAAGGTGGTTACCTTCTTCCACAACAATCCGCTGTCGGTGCTCGAGCACGGCCTCGGTGGCCAGTTCCTGTGCCTGGGCACGGCCCCGGCGCTCGCCGCCTGCCTGCTGACGGTAGTCGCCGCCGGCCTCTGGGCGTGGCGCTGGCCGCAGCCTCGGTACTACGGCCTGCACCTGCGCGTCCCGATCGCCGCCAGCGTTGTCCTCGGGCTCGTCGGCTATGCCACGTTGACCACCGCCCTGCCGTTGCTGCTGCTGATGGGCGTGCTGCTTATCGCCCGCGAGTAGGATCCGAACGAACGTTCGAGCTGCTGACCGGGTTCGCAAACGGCCGCACCCCTGAGTCGCATGAGCGACCTGCGACCTGCGACCAGAAAAAAAATCCCCTCCCAACGCACTAAAAAAACACCCCACGCCCTGAGGGCGCGGGGTGTTCCAGCCGCCTCCTGCCGTGCAGGAGGCGCAGCGATGAAAGGTCAGGCCTTCTTCGCCAACTTCTCGACCATCGAATTCGGCACGGGCTTGTACTCGCTGGGTTCCATCGAGTAGCTCGCACGGCCCTGACTCATCGAGCGCAGGTCGGTGGTGTAGCCGAACATTTCGCCGAGCGGAACTTCGCAACGCACGATCTTGTTGGTGCCGCGATCGAGAGTCTCGGTGATGATCGCGCGCTTCGACTGCAACGAACCCATGACCGAGCCGATGAACTGCTCTGGACTTTCGACTTCGACCTTCATCCACGGCTCGAGCAGCTGACAGCCGAGCTTGGGGTAGGCTTCACGGATCGCCAGGCGGCCGGCGGCGATGAACGCTTCCTGCGACGAGTCGACGTCATGGTACGAACCGTCGATGAGCTCGGCGTAGACGTTGATGGTTGGGAAGCCGGCGAGGTAGCCGCGCTGCAGCTCCGAACGCACGCCTTCTTCGACCGCCGGACGGAATTCCTTGGGCACCGTGCCGCCCTTGGTGCCGTCGACCCAGAGGAATTCGTTGCCGGCGGCCTTCTCTTCGTCGGTGAGCGGACGGATGATGAGGATACAATCACCGTACTGACCACGACCGCCGGACTGCTTGACGTGCTTGCCGCGGATCTGGATCTGCTTGGTGATGGTCTCGCGGTAGCTGACCTTGGGCTTGCCGATGACCGCGTCGACCTTGTATTCGTCGCGGATGCGGTGCTGCAGGACTTCGAGATGGAGTTCGCCCATGCCCGAGATGATGACCTGGCTGGTCTCGGGATCGACCCACTTCTTGAAGGTCGGATCTTCGCGTTCGAGACGCGCCAGGGCGTAGGCCAGTTTCTCCTTATCGTTGTTCGACGCGGGCTCGATGGCCATCGAGATCACCGGCTTGGCGAAGCTGATACCCTCGAGGGCCATCGGGTGCTGATCGTCAGCCATGCACAGGGTGTCACCGGTGCGGGTGTTCTTGAGGCCGACGAGGGCGACGATGTCGCCGGCTGGGGCTTCGTCGATCTTGGTCGGGACCACACCGACGAGCTTGACCATGCGTGCGGCGCGTTCGCCCTTGCCCGAAGGCTGGCAGGTGAGGGCGTCGCCTTCCTTGATGATGCCCTGGTAGACGCGCACGAAGGACACGTCGCCGAGGTTGGGCATCGACATGATCTTGAAGACCATGGCGCGCAGCGGGGCCTTGCTATCGCACTTGGTGGGGATCGGGCTGGTCTTGAGCACGTCGTCGAGCTCGAACTGCTTGATCGAGTGCGCATCCTTGGGATTGGGCAGGATGTCGACGACGGTGTCGAGCAGCAGCTGCACGCCCTTGTTGCGCAGCGCGGCGCCACAGAGCATGGGCTGGAGCTTGAAGGTCATGGTGCCGATGCACAGGGCCTTGAGCAGCTGGGCGTCGGTGAGCGTGCCGCTGTCGAGATAGGCCATCTCGATCTCTTCATCGCCGCAGCCGGAAGCCGCCGAATCGATCAGCTTGGCCCGGCGGGCGGTGGCTTCTTCGAGGAACTCGGCGGGGATCGGATGCTCGATCTGATCTTCGCCCTTGTCGCCTTCGAAGGTGTAGTACTTCATGTCGAGCAGGTTGATGATGGCGCGGAAATCGTCGCCAGCACCGATCGGCATCTGGATGGGCACCGGGTGGCCGCCGAGACGCTCTTCGACCTGACCGACGACGCGATCGAAGTTGGCGCCCATGCGGTCCATCTTGTTGACGAACACCAGGCGGGGCACCGAGTACTTGTTGGCCTGACGCCACACCGTCTCGGACTGGGCCTGCACACCGGCGACGGCGCAGAACACCACCACGGCGCCATCGAGAACGCGGCAGGAGCGCTCGACTTCGGCGGTGAAGTCGACGTGTCCAGGGGTGTCGATCAGATTGATGTCGTAGGTTTCGCCATGGCGCTTCCACTGGGCGAAGACGGCGGCGGCGGTGATGGTGATGCCGCGCTCCTGCTCTTCCTTCATCCAGTCGGTCGAGGCGGCACCGTCGTGCACTTCACCGATCTTATGCTTCTTGCCGGTGTAGTAGAGAATGCGCTCCGACACGGTGGTCTTGCCCGAGTCGATATGGGCAACGATGCCGAAATTGCGTGTCTTAGCGAGATTGATGGCCATGGCTGGCGTCCTTGACTGGCGAAAATGGAGCGCGGATGATGGGTTGCCGCTGCCATGGGCAAGCGCTGAACGGCTTGTGCCCGGTCAAAACCACACGCCGCCGCGACGATCACCGAAAAAAATTGGTTTTCATCCGGCTTTATCGCCCTGCGAAGGTGGCACAGTAGCCACTAGCTTGGTCTTTTCGTGGCGGCGCTGGGTCAGCAACGTACTGGAAAATGCCGCCAGAGCCATGGCGACGATCAGGACCAGGCCGCCATGTTCGAGCGCCGACGGTATGGTCTCGCGGCCTTCGAAGATGAAGATCGCCAGCGCCAAGGCAAACGGCTCGAGCATCGACCACCGACCGGCAAAGCGCGCCGCTGGCGCCCAGCGTGCGCCGCCGAGCACGAGCAGCGCGAGAAACACCACGCGCACCACCGGCATGAGGACCAGGAACAAGCCCACCGTCAGCGCCGGAAACCAGGCGCCTAGTTGCCATAAGCTCTGCCCGATACCGACCACGCTAAAGGCTGAATCCCTGAGAAACCACGCATCGGTGGCGAACAGCGGTAAACACAACGAGGCCGCGGTACCGAGGCCGGCGCTGACCAGAG
>JBILBP010000202.1:0-5292 GCA_044353645.1 Planctomycetota bacterium
ACTGCGATGTCGCCGTCATCGAAGGCACGGAACCGCTGTGGTCGGCGGTGAGCTTCGATCAGCCGGCCTGCCTATGGCCGAATTCGTGGATCATGCGCCTGCGCCGGGCAGGCTGGCAGGCGGCCGTAGCCCACGGCCTGCCGGGGCTGTATTTCAATTTCGCGCAGGTCATGCCGCGGCTCGGCTATGAGCTATGGGATATTCACGACCTCGGTCTGGTCGAACATCCCGGCGAGTTCGGGGCCCGCGATGATGAACTGGTCACCGCCCTGCTGCCGCGCCTGGCGGCGCTGCCGTCGCCGTTCGTGCTCCACGTCGTGACCATGAGCAGCCATGCGCCCTTTACGCAGTACCGCGGTTGGTGGCGCGGTCCCGATCGCGGCAGCGATTACGACAACGCGTTGGCCGCCACCGATGCCCAGCTCGAACGCCTGATCAGCGCCTTCCTCGCCCGCTCACCGCAGGGCGTGGTGGTGCTCTTTGGGGATCACGCGGCAGGCTTGCCCAGCAGCGCTCGCACCCGCGGGCCCGAGGGCCAACGCGAGTACGTGCCGCTGGTGATCCTCAACAGCGGTGCGCCAGCACGCCGCGATCCGCGTCTGGCGTCGTTTCTCGATATCGGGCCCACGGTGCTGCCGCTCGTCGGTTGGCAGGGCCGCCTGCGTACCTGGGGCGCGGATCTGCTGCCGGCGGATCAGTCCCTGCCGCCGACGCGCATCTACGATCTACCGTTGCCTCGTTAGCATCAGTAACTGCGCTTCCGGACTCTGGCCTCACCGCCCACACGCGCATGCCGACGACGCGGAGCTGCGCTGCGCCCATGATATGGCCAGCGAGCTTGGGTGTCTCCGTGGTCGTAGCCCGAGCAACCTACTCATCGCTAAACTCTGGTCCCCGGCCCCTGGCCCCTGGCCGCTGGTCCCTGGTCCCTGGCCCCTGGCCGCTGGTCCCTGGCCGCTGGTCCCTGGTCCCTGGTCCCTGGTCCCTGGTCCCTGGCCCCTGGCCCCTGGCCCCTGGCCGCTGGCCGCTGGTCCCTGGTCCCTGGCCCCTGGCCGCTGGTCCCTGGCCCCTGGTCCCTGGTCCCTGGTCCCTGGTCCCTGGCCCCTGGCCCCTGGCCGCTGGCCGCTGGCCCCTGGCCCCTGGTCCCTGGCCCCTGGTCCCTGGCCCCTGGTCCCTGGCCCCTGGTCGGCCCCTACATCCGATAGCAATACCCCCAAATCCCTGAATGCTGCGACCATCGTGCGTATCGCTGTCCTCGGCCTTGGTCTCATCGGTTCGATCTGGGCTCGTCATCTGCATTCCGATGGCCATCAGGTCCGGGCCTGGAATCGGAGCCCCAAGCCTGACCAACCCGGCTGGACTGCCGACGCCAGCGCGGCCGTCGCTGATGCTGAACTTGTCCTGGTGGTCGTCGCCGACGGCGCGGCCGTGCTTTCCGTGCTGGCAGCGGTGCGTTCAGCGCTGCCGCCGGGTGCGCTCGTCTGCCAGCACAGCACCATCGGCTACGATGAGACGCTTGCCGCCGCGCAGCTGGTGCGCAGCGCCGGGGCGCGCTACCTCGATATGCCCTTCACCGGCAGCAAGCCCGCCGCCGAACAGCGGCAGAATGTGTTCTTCGTCGCCGGCGAAGAGAGCGATGCCGCCGAGGTCCAGCCGCTCTACGCACGCCTCGCCAAGGCCCAGGTCTTGGCCGGTGCCGTCGGTCAGGCGACGGCCATGAAGCTCTCTTTCAACCTGCTGCTCGCCGACCTCAATCAGGCGATGTGCGAAGCCCAGGAATTGGCGCGTCGCGCCGGTATCTCTCCTGAGGCGTGGTTCGCGGCCCTCGATCTCAATATCGGCAAGTCGCCTTATGCTGACCTGAAAAAACCCAAGTGGCTGAGCGGCGACTACAGCCCGCAATTCGCCATCAAGCACATGGCCAAGGATGTCCGCCTAGCCCAACGCTTGGCGGCCACGCATGCCCTGGCCATGCCTTTGACTGACACCGCCACCGCGATGCTGACCGCGGCCGAGACCCGCGGACTCGGCGATCTCGATTTCAGCGCCATCCTCACCCTGATCCGCGAACCACGTCGATGAGCATCTACCGCACGGTCTTCCGCCCCGCCCTGTTCGCCATGGATGCCGAGCACGCCCATGACCTGGCCCTCGCCAGCATGCGCCTGGGCTCGCGCTGCCCGAGTCTCTGCCGTGAGCTCCGCAGCTGGCTGGAAGTCGCTGATCCACGCCTGAGCCAGACGGTCTTCGGTCGACGCTTCGGCAATCCCGTAGGCCTCGCCGCCGGCCTGGACAAGAACGGCGTGGCCATCGAAGCCCTCGCCGCCGTCGGTTTTTCGCATCTCGAGATCGGCACTGTCACCGGCCGCGCGCAACCCGGCAATCCTCAGCCGCGTCTCTTCCGCCTGCGCGAGGACCAAGCGATCATCAATCGCATGGGCTTCAACAACCGCGGGGCAGAGGCCCTGGCGGCCAATCTCGCCGCGGATTTCTCGCCCGTCGGCGGTCCGCGCCGGCCGCCCTGCGTGCTCGGCATCAACCTCGGCAAATCGAAGATCGTCGACAATGCCGAAGCCCTTGCCGATTACGAAGCCTCGATCCGCGCCGTCGGGCGTTATGCCGACTATCTGGTGGTCAACGTCTCCAGCCCCAACACGCCCGGGCTGCGCGACCTGCAATCGGAAGCCGCCTTGCGGCCGCTGCTCGCCGGGGTTCGCGCATGTGTCGATCGCGCCGCCGCCGGCACGCCCTTGCTGCTCAAGATCGCTCCCGATCTCAGCGATGCCGGCATCGATGCCGCCGTCGACGTCGCCGTCGAGACCGGCTGCGATGGGCTGATCACCACCAACACCACCATCGGCCGCACCGGCCTGGCCGAAAACCCGGCGCGGATCGCAACCATCGGCGCCGGTGGCCTGTCCGGACGGCCGGTACGCGAACGCTCGACCTACGTCCTCGCCCGCGTCGCGCGGCGTATCCGCGCCCAAGGCCGAGCTCTGCCGGTGATCGGCGTCGGTGGCATCGACTCGCCCGCCAGTGCCTGGGAGAAGATCACCCACGGCGCCAGCCTGGTACAGGTCTATTCGGCCTTGATCTATCATGGCCCGCTGCTCATCCGCGACATAAATCAGGGTCTGCTGACCTGCTTGGCCGAGGCCGGGTTGAGCTCTCTGACGGAAGCGGTGGGGCGCGATCTTTAAGCAGGCCAGGGGCGATTTTCAGCATGCATCGGGGGGTGCCAGCGATTAGGCTCCGTTCATGCCTGGACTCCACACCTATCGCCCCACTCACCCCATCTACCGCAAGCTGGCGGTGCTTACCGAAGGCACCTGCGACATCTATCGCAACAAGACCGCGATGGGCCTACTGCGCTTCCGCCCGGAAGATGTGCGGTGCGTGCTCGATTCCAAGCATGTCGGCACCGATCTCTCGTCGATGCCCGGCATCGACACCGACATTCCGGTGGTGAGCACGATCCGCGAAGTCCTCGAACTCGGCGTCGAGTGGCTGGTCATCGGCGTCAACACCCCTGGTGGTTCGCTGCCGGATTCGATCCGCCCGCTGATCTACGAGGCCATCCGCAACCGTATCGGGATCATCAGCGGCCTGCACGAAAGCGTCAACGGCGACCCCAACCTGGTCTCGCTCGCGGCCCGCTACGCCGTCGAACTCGTCAACCTCCGCGCGACTCCCGATGATCGCATCGTCTCCACCGGCAAGGCGCGTTCGACCAAGGCTTTCCGCGTGCTGACCGTGGGCACCGATGCCAACATCGGCAAGACCACCGTCGCCCTGATGCTCGAACGCTACCTCAACAGCGTCAAAAAAAACCAGGTCTCAGCGCGCTTCGTCTCGACCAGCCAGGATGGCATCCTCATCACCGGCCGGGGCGTAGCGGTTGATCGGATGATCTCCGATTTTGCCGGCGGCATGGTCGAGCAGCTGGTGCTGTCGAATGATCGCGGCCACGACGTGCTGCTGATCGAAGGCCAGAACTCGATCCTCTCGCCGTGCTATAGCGGTACCGCTATGAGCCTGGTGCACGGCTCCTGCCCCGACGCGATGATCCTCTGCCACAATCCGCGCCGGACGCTGCTGCGGCACACCGATGCACCGCTGCCGCCATTGGCCACCTACGTCGATCTTTATGAGCGCGTGCTGGCCCCCGTGCATCCCGGCAAGGTCGTGGGCATCGCCCTCAACACCCTCGAACTGACCGATACGGAAGCGTCGGCGGCGATCGCCGCCGCCAGCAAGGAGACCGGTTTGCCGGTGGCCGACGTCATCCGCGAAGGCGCCGACGGCTGCAAGCGTCTGGCCGACGCGGTGCTCGCGGCCCGTGCCGCCCAGCGCGCCCAGCGCCAGACCCGCGCCAAGCCCGCGGTGGGGATCAAGACTAAAGGCCTGAATAAGAAAAGTCCGACTAAGAAAACCATCATCGAAAAAAATCTGAAAAAGGCTGCTAAAACCCCGCCCAAAAAAACCGTCAAAGCGTTCGCCAAAGGAGTCCGCTGATGTCCTGGCGCATCGCGCTCCTGAGCTTGGCGCTGGCAATCGTCTGCGTCCATGCGGCTGAACACGATGCGCCACCCAGCCCCAAGGTCATGCCCGAGGCGACCAGCGATCTCATGAAGGGCTTTCCGCAACTCCCCAAGCCCGTGGCCCAACCCGCGGTCGATCTGGGGACTCTCGAAGAGCTCGCTCCCGGGGTGCAGATCGTTAAAGGGAAATGCGTGGTCCTCGCCGGGGCCATCAACATGGACCAGGGCCCCGCCGATGGCATGGAAGTGCTGGCCTGCCTGAAGGACGGCAAAAGCCACGAGGCCCTCATCCGCCTTGAAACCACGCTCGGCCAGCTGGTGAAGGCTGCGAGCATCGCCGCCCTCGGTCTTGGCGATGGCCAGCCCGCCGATGAAGGCAGCGGCCATCCCGCCCGCGGGACGCCGGTGACGCTCACCGTGCGCTGGCAGAATCCCGCCAAGCACTGGTTGGAGATTCCCGCCAGTTCCCTGGTCCGTGACCGGGTCGTCGATCGCCCCTATCCGGCCCTACCCTTCGTCTATGTCGGCAGTCGCTTCCAGACCGTGTATACCAATGGCGCCGATGGCAAAGCCCAGGCCCGCGAGATCTTCATGCTCGATGCCACGCGCTCGGTGGCGGTGGTCTTCGACGAGCCCGATGCCTTGCTCGCCAGTCCGTTTCCCGGCGCCAACTTCGATCAACGCTTCGAAGCCTACAGCGGCGCCTGCCCGCCTGCCGGCACGCCGGTGCAATTGGTCATCGGCGTCGCGA
>JBILBP010000018.1:0-17160 GCA_044353645.1 Planctomycetota bacterium
TGAATGTGGCTTTCTATGTCTGTTTTTATGGTAATTCATATGATGCTGAAAGCGGTTTAACTGTTACCTGGGTCCCGGAAGCTCCGATCGCGGCCAATGAGCCTTATTCGTGGTGGATCTGCAATCTTAACGATTACCAACCTGCATGTTGGCTTGAGAAAAAATGGACTCCGACGCCAACACCTCTTATCAGCGATTACCGCTTTAACTCTGGCGCCTCACTATGGCGGGATCCCGCTACTAATCGCGATGTTGGCTTCGTGCGGTGGACTAAGCAGCTTGTGGCTGCGGAGAGCGGACACTATCGTCTCACTATGCGGGTGAATAATGGTTGTTCTATGCTACTCCTCAATGATAATTTCAAAACTCTCATTGAGAGTACAGGATTTTCTAGCGTAGATACAAAGACAATAAATTATGATGGTCCTATGATGGGTAAGGGTACAACGCTGAATGTATGCATCGGTATGCAATTTAAGGGAATTTCATACTCTGCTGGCGGGGATTTGGTCGTAACCTGGGTCCCGGATGCTCCGATCGCGGCCAAGGCGCCTGCTTGGTGGTGGAATTACGACATTAACGATTATAATTCTTCAGCGTGGCTTGAGAAAAAATGGACTCCGACGCCAACATACCTTAGCAGCGCTTACCGCTTTAACTCTGACGCCTCACTATGGCGGGATTCCGCTACTAATCGCGATGTCGGCTTCGTGCGGTGGACTAAGCAGCTTGTGGCTGCGGAGCGCGGAAAATTTCGTTTCACTATGCGGGTGAACAACGGCTGGTCTATGCTAGTCCTCAATGGTTTATCCACTAGGTATTTTGATAGTACAGGATTTTCTAGCGTAGATACAAAGATAATAAATTATGATTGTCCTATGATGGATAAGGGTACAACGCTGAATGTATGCATCGGTACGTCATTTAAGGGAATTTCATATTCTGCCGGCGGCGATCTGGTCGTAACCTGGATCCCTGATGCACCAATGAAAGCCGTGCACCCTAATGGTTGGACGGCTACGTCTGCTGCCGATTACACTACTGAAGCATGGCATCAGAAGGTCTGGACGCCGAAGCCGGAAGTCCTGAGCGAATATGATAGACAGACAGATGCTGTCGCCTTGTGGCGTTCTCCTAATAATAACAACCGCTCTGTTGGCGCGGCGCGATGGACTAGGAAGTTCGTAGCTCCTGAGCGCGGACGGTACCAATTCACTGCCCGGGTAAAGAATGGAGGATGCTGGCTGCGCTGCCTTAATGCTTGGTCAATTATCGAAACAAGTTTGGGATTTCGGGACGCGGATACCAAGACAGTGGTTTGGACATCTAAAGAAATTTTGGAGAGGGGCGATACATTCAATGTCGACTATTTCCTGGCATTTCATGGTGACTCATACTATGCCGGCGGTGGCCTAGAGGTAACCTGGATCGAAGATCCTGCTTCCGTGGAGTATAACGCCTACGTTAGGGGATATCATGGGACGAACGATATTCTTCCATATGATGACTATAATAGATATCTCGAAATTATAAATTCAAACGATACCGTCCCTGGTTACTACAATACGTATTTGCGATCATTGTTAGCAGAGCCGTTGACGTACATTGATTGGTTCTATGCCAATTTTTCGGAAATTGAAAGGCAGTGTCTGAGTGAACCTACGGGATGTACATTCACGGAAATCATTTCCGACATTGGTGGTGGTGCAACTGAGGGTGACGACTCGATTTCAGGGTCGCACGTAGGTGCGAGGGAAAGTAATTCCGCTTTCCTTGATCCGTCAATTAGTCTTTTTGGTTTAAATAATCATAAATTCTATGTGGGATTCGAGTTTAAAGGGGAGGAAAGCCCACCATATCCATTGCCATTCTTTCCGAGCTGGTGCGTTACTTTTACATCCAAAAAATTTTCGGCGAACCTACTGGGAACATATGGCTACACCTATGATCCGCCGAAACATGATTTTGATCCCGCGACAGCTACTCGTAAGTGGGCAGCCGGTGCCAGGGTTGGGTTTGAGGGTAAGGTAAATATTCAGCCAATAAATCACTACGATGGTAGAACCAAAATTATTGAATGGCCGACTTTTGGTTTGGGGGTACGATATAGGTCCTATGGAAAATTAGTTTACAGGCCTGGCGTCGAATTTGTTGGTAAAGGTGAGGCCGCGCTTACCTATGAGCATACCCATATTAGACACGGCGGTATGCCGAAAAGTAATAGAATTGCCTCGTTTGATCTCCAGCCCAGTGCAAGCGCAAGTGTTCATGTTATAAAGAATTCTGCCCAGTACATCACTGAAAAGTTGATAAATGGAGCGTGGGTACAGAGCTCATCTTATTCCCTAGTAGACATTAAAGTTGGTGTTAAGGGAGAGTTCAAGTTGGACACATGTGGTTTTGGAATTTTTTCTCAGTACAATCTGCCTGTGCATCCAGATTACCAATCGGATGGAACATATATCTTCTGGCGTATCGGTCAGTTGACTCTCGCGGGTTCACTTGAATTAAAGGTGATATGCGCTAACAACAAGGTTTTTGACTATCAATGGAATCCTTTGGCTAAGAAATTCACTACAGGTAAAATGTGGGCTAAGAAGTGGCATGAAGCTTTTCTGCCTGTTGAAACTCCCACGAGTAACAACTAAAAGGCTGGGACTAAAGGAGACACACCACCTTGATTCGGCAAAGCCGAATCAAGGTGGTGTGTCCCCTTTACCGGCCCAGGAAGGGATCCGAGCTGGGGCCAAGCTGGTAGGGATGGGGTGTCGGGAGGTTGAACAAAACGACGAACCCTCGGCTTTCACCGAGGGTTCGTCGTTTTCATTGGAGCGGGCGAAGAGACTCGAACTCTCGACCTACTGCATGGCAAGCAGTCGCTCTAGCCAACTGAGCTACGCCCGCACTCTTCTGAGGGGAGGGACTATGTAGCCTCCTGAAATTTGTCCAGAGGGGACTTCCGGTTGTTCCCGGCCTCCGGCTGCACATGATGCTTCCACACTTTCCAGGAGTATCCCGATTGATTGGTCGTCGTCGCAGCCGCATCCCCGTTCCGCCACCTGAGCACGCCAATCGAGCGCGCATCAACGACAAGATCCGCGCGCTGTCCGTGCGCCTGATTGATCACGACGGCGCCCAGGTCGGCGTAGTGACCATTCAAGACGCTTTGCGGCGGGCCCAAGAAGCGGGTTTCGACCTCGTCGAAGTCGCTGCCGATGCCAAGCCTCCGGTGTGCAAAATTCAGGATTATTCCAAGTTCCTCTTCGAATTGCAGAAGAAGGACCGCGCCGCCAAGGCCAACGCACACAAGGTCGAAACCAAAGAGGTGCGCCTGCGCCCGGGTACCGGCGACGGCGATCTCGACATCAAGTCGAAGCACGCCCGCGAGTTCATCCTTGAAGGCCATAAGGTCTCCCTGCAGTTGCGCTTTCGCGGTCGCGAAATGTCGCACAAGGAGCTCGGTATCGAGATGATCCGCAAGTTCGCACGCATGCTCGAAGACTGTGCCAAGATCGAACAGGAACCGCGCACTGAAGGCCGCGGCATGAACGCGCTGCTGGTCCCGAAAAAGGCCTGACCTTGGTCAGACCAGCTCCGCCGGGCTTCCTACCTAGCCGACATCAGCTTACTCCGCCCAAGGCCGTCTCTCACGAGACGGCCTTGTTGCTGACTGAGTTCGCGGTGGGCCCCAAAGAAATCAGCTGCGCGGGTTATGCCGCTGGCTTCCGATGGCAGACCTCGTCTCAGCCGGCTCTGTCAGCCCCCTCTGTCAGCCCCCTCTGTCAGCCCCTCTGTCAGCCGGCCCGCCACAGGACCTTTTCGATCACGTATGTCGTCAAGGCCGCCAGTGAACCTTCGCGGCCGCTGCCGCTGGCCTTGACCCCGCCATAGGGCAGACGGTCGTCACGCCGGGTCGGCACGTCGTTGATCACCAGCGTACCGACGTGGATGCGTGCAAAGGCGGCGGCGATTACCATCTCGTCATCGGTGAAGATGCCGGCGTTCAGTCCGAAGGGCGTATCGTCGGCAAGCGTCAGGGCTTCGTCGATCGACGTGTATGGCAGCAGGTAGGCGATCGGGGCGAACACTTCGCGATCGCGTACCGCGGGGTCCGCCGCCGGTAGGCCGGCGATCAGCGTCGGCGCCAGGGTGCGCCCGGTGAAGGTGCCCCCGCAGAGAACGGTGCCCCCGCGCGCCACGGCGCCGGCGATTTCCGCACGCACGCGCTCGACGGCATGATCGTCGATCAACGGTCCGCAGAGGGTCGCATCCATCCACGGATCACCGCAGGGAACCTGGGCAAAGGCCTCGATCAGGTCCGTGCGCCAGTGCTCTTCGCCAGCGGGTACGAAGATGCGCTGGACGCTGATGCACACCTGCCCGGCATTGGCGCAGGCGCCGTGGGCAATACGGCGCACGAGGTCGCCCGGCTGCGGGCTGCGATGGATGATCACCGCGGCATTGCCGCCCAGCTCGAGGACCACGCGGGCCTGCGTGGCGGCTTGCTGCAAGGTCCGCCCGACCGGCTGCGAGCCGGTGAAGGAGAGTACCGCCAAGCGCGGGTCGGCGGCGAGGGCAGCGATCTCCGAATGACTAGCGCAAAGCAGCTGGACCACGCCGGCATCGGCGCCAGCGTGAAGCAGATGCGCGAGTGCGGCCTCGGCCACGCCGGCAGCCTTGGGGCTCGGTTGCCAGAGCACCGGGCAGCCGGCGAGGAGCGCTGGAGCGATCTTGTGCAGCGCCAGGTTCAGGGGGAAATTGAAGGGCGTGATGGCCAGCACCGGTCCCGCCGGCTGATGATGGATCTCAGCCGTACCACCATCACCAAGATTGACGGACTGCGGCGCCAAGCGCGGTAATTCCTTGACGGTGGCGTGAATCAGGAAGACGCCGCGCTCCACTTCCAGTCGCGCCAGGCGCAGGGGCTTGCCGGTTGCGGTGGTGATGGTGCGGGCCAGCGCCTCCTGATCGCGATGGAGACGTTCGGCCCAGCGCGTGAGCAAGCCGGCGCGCTCGCCGGCGGGCAGGAAATCAACGTGGGCGAGGGCCACGGCGAGAGGATCCATCATAGGGATTCGCCCTTCAGCGCCGTACGTGGCGGCAAGATGAAGTCGAGCGGATGGCGGATCAGGTGCACCACCAGGCGGCGCAGCAGCTCCTGGCGATCGGCCTTGGGGATTTCCATGGCGCGCAGGGCCATGTACAGACTCAAGGCGAAGCTCACCCCGAGATTGAGCACGAACATCACCGCGATACCCGACAAGGCCGAAAGGAACCAGCCACCCGACCACCAAGCATCACCGAGGCTGCCGCAGGCCATGAACAGCATGCCGGTGGACAAGGTCACATGACGGACGTCCAGGGGTAGGCCGAAAAAATGCCCGATGGCGGGGGTCATGCCGAGCATGAAGCCAAGCGAGATGTTGGTCCCCCAGCCGGCGATGTTCTTGCGCCAGGGCTCGGCCCAGCGCGCCCCCCAGCCGCTGTCGGCGAGGCCTTGCGGGATACGATTGTAGGCACTCCAGTTATCGATCCAGCCGCCGACGACCGAGGAAAACCACAGGACCACGCCGGTGAAAGCCGCGAAGATCACCGTGCCGCTGGTGAGCGGTCCGAAGGCGTCATACAATGCATGCGCGGCGGTGGTGCTGATGAAGGTATGTCCGAAGAGCAGCTGCCAGATATTGCTCAGTGCCAGTGCTCCGGCACCGACGGCGAGAACATTGCCAGCGGCGGCGGCGAGCTGCGAATGGGTGATGCGGGCGATGCGATCGACGATCTGATCGAGACGATCGGTGCCGCTGCTGTGACGCATGATGGTGGCGAGCGTGGCCGCGGTCATTGCCGGCTGCTTGGTGGCCAGCACCAAGTGGCAATGATGGAGGATCATGAACGAAATGGCGTAGTTCAGGCCGTAGAGCGCGCCGTGTACGAAATCCGGAGTATGCCAGTCGGCGACGGAGATCTTGATCGCCGCTGTCGCCACCGTCAGCACACCGCCACCGGCGGCAGCCAACAGCAGATGGCGATACTCGTTCTTGTCGCGGGCGATGTAGTGCTCGCCGGTCTCGCCCGAGCGCTCAACGATGCGTCGATAGAGCAGTCTCAGATTCGAGCTGGCATGGGCAGTCAGGCTACGTTGCTCATGGGCATGATAGGCGAGCTGCGCGATCAGGCGATGGAGCAGGGTCGCGCGCGGCTGACCCAACGGGGCGGTGGCGATCTGCCCCATCAGCTCCAAGCGCGTCAGGCAGCGATCGAGCACGTCGAGACCATAGACGATGTCGACCGAGACCCCTTCAGCGGCGATCTGGCGGTGAATTTCCGCCATCTCCGCACGACAGTCGGCGATGGTCTCTTCCCAGGCGAGGAGCGTGACCTGGTCGGTGGAACGCAGCAAGGCTTCGCCGGCAGACGGCAGTCGCGCGAAAGGTGATTCGGCCACCGGCAAGGGTTGCGAGCGCCGGCGCAGCTTGGAGGTCAGCCCCTGGGCGGCGACCCGCACGCAGAGCAGACGCAGGGCATTGGCATACGACTGCGAGAGCCCGGCCCAGGCTGGGCTTGCGACCTCGGGGGTGATGACGTGCGTCAGACGCAGGAACAATTCCGGTGGCCAGCAGGTGAAGCGCGTCACCTGGCTCGAGGTGCGGAAACAGCGGCGCACGAAGACGTCGAGGTTTCCCGGCTCGTGCGGCGCAGGGAGGATCTTCGCCCATACCCGTTGGCTGGCCTCGACGAGGAAGCCGCGATCGGAGGGCATGCCGGTTTCGGAGAGCAGCTCGGTGGCGTCGGTCTCGCGGAACAGTTCGCCCATCGCCTGCTGGACCTGCTCGCGCACCGGTGCGCACATCTCCAAGGCGTGCAGGAGCAGGCGCAGGCGGGCGGTGTCGCCGGTCGAGAGGACCGCGCCGCCCTCGTCCTGGGCGGTGAGGCTACGTGTGCCGACGCGAGTCCAGTCATGCAGGGCGAGCCACGCTGACAGACGCTGCTCGAGAGTGGTTGCGGCGGTCAGGGTCACCAGGCATTGAGCCAGCTCGGGCAGCAGCGGATCTTCGCGTTTGGAGTGGTGCAGAGCCGCGCGCAGGTCATCGATCATGGGCGATATGCTGGAGCGTATTCATGAGATGCTAGGAGCCTGTCGGGAAGAGATTCGGTCGGCTGACGCGGTCATCTATTCTCGACAGACTCGTAGCGCTCATGAATTATTTTTTCTTGTCCTGATTGTGATCACCGGCGGGCTTGGCACCGGCGGTAGGCAGCGCGAGAGAACCTTTGACGGCATCGCCGGCAACAGGTTCAAGGCTGACCCACAGCTTGCTGCCTTCTGGGAGCGGCGCCGGCACCTCGACGTGGGCTTCGTGGCCACCGGGATGCGCGGCTTCGGGATTAGCCTTGGCTTTTTCGCTACCGCGACCGTTTTCGATGCCGACCCAGACCCGGATGGCCTTGGGAGCAGTCGTGCCGGGGGGAAGGTCGACGGTGACGTGCCATTCCTTGCCAGCGGTCGGAACGCCAGCGCCTTCGACGTTGGCAACCACCGTGCCCAGCGTGACGTCGCCAACCGCGATCATGTCGCCGTGTCCGTGTCCGTGTCCGTGTTTGTGCTCATCAGCAGCCATCAGGCTGGTTCCGGGGGTGAACAGTAGGGCCACTGTGGCGATCAAAGCGGCGTTCAAAGCGGCGTTCAGAATACGGGACATGTGATACTCCTTCTTAGTGAGTGCCGGTGGTCGGAGTGACCGGATCGGCGGGGGTGACAACGGGAACGGAATCTGAAGTGGAAGAGGTTGGTGGTTGATTGGTGGTACCACCAAAAACCCAGGCATAGGCCGCGGGAACGACGACGAGGTTGAGCGCGGTCGAACTGACCAAGCCACCCAGCACGACGATGGCGAGCGGTGCCAGGATCTCGGCACCTGGTTGACCGGACATCAGCGCCAGCGGGATCAGGCCAATGGCCGCACAGAGCGCGGTCATCAGAATCGCCACCAAGCGTTCCAGGCTGCCATGCACGATCGCATCATTAAGCGATTCGCCGTGGCGGTTCTGATGCGTCTGGTACTGGTTCACCAGCAGGATGCCGTTGCGCACCGCGATGCCGAACAGCGTGATGAAGCCCACCAAGCTGGCGATCGACAATACCGGTGCGGTATAGGCTCCGCTCCCGATGCCGAACAACGCCACGGTATTGCCGATGACACTGGGCGATTCGGCGATGTAGACCGCGACGACCCCGCCGATCAGTGAGAGCGGCAGGTTGAGCATCACCAGCCCTGCCGACTTGGCCGAACCGAGCGACGCGGCCAGCAGCAGGAACACCGCGACGATCACGCCGAAGCCGATCACGGTGATGGTGCGTGATGCTTCCTGCTGTGCTTCGAACTGGCCACCGTAGTGGACGGTCAACCCGGCCTTGGCGATCAGTGGATCGACTGCCGTACGGACGGTGCCCACTAAGTCGCCAAGGTTATAGCCCTCAGCAACGTTGAGTGAGACCACCGCCTTGCGTCGCGCACCTTCACGTGCGATGAGGTTGGACGCCATCTCGGGACCGATGTCGGCAACGTCACGCAGACGCACCTGCGGACCAAAAGGGCTCTTGAGGATCAACTCGCTGAGCTGCTCGCCGGTCTGCCGTTCGTCGGGATGCAGACGCACCACCAGATCATAGCGGCGAATGCCGTCATTGACCCTGGCGACGTGAACGCCTGAGAGTGCCTGTTCGACTTGCACCGCCGCATCTGCCGGCGAGATGCCCGCGCGGGCCAAATCATCATGCCGGTAACGCACCGGCAGGGTCTCGACCAGGATCTCGCGATTGGCGATCACGTCGCGGGTGCCAGGGACACCAGCCAAGGCGCCTTCGATACTCTTGGCTGCGGCACGCAGTTGGTCGAGGTCCTCACCATAGACGGTGATGGCGATCGCCGCCGGCGTACCAGACAGGATATGCGACAAGCGGTGTTCGATCGGCTGTCCGACACTGGTCACGACACCGGGCATCTGCGCCAAAACGCGGTCCAGCTCACGACGTACGGCATCCTGTTGACCGGGTTTGACGCCGACGTTGATCTCGGAGGCCGATGGCGGTTCGGCGTGCGCGTCACGTTCGGCGCGTCCGGTGCGCCGCGCGATCGCGGTGACACCGGGAAGCGTGGCGATGCGTGCTTCGATGCCGCGTACCAGGCGATCGCTCTCGATCAGTGACGTGCCGGGTGGTGCCATCACCTGCACCTGCCAGGTGCCTTCCTTGAAGGACGGCAGGAAGCTAGAGCCGAAGGTCGTCGCCAGGGCCAGACTCAAGGCGACGAGGGCAACCGATCCGAGCACCACACTACGCTTCCAACGCAAGCACGAGGTAAGCAACGGGCGGTAGACCGACTTTAGCCAGCGCACCAGGAAGCCGTCGTGCTCCTCATCCTTCCATTTCATGCGCGTCAACAGCAGACGGCACAGCGCGGGCGTGACCGTCAGCGCCACGAGCAGCGAGACCAGCGTCGAGACGATGTAGCTGATGCCCAGCGGGGTGAAGAAACGTCCTTCCATGCCCGCGAGGAACAGCAACGGCACGAACACCAGGACGATAATAACCGTAGCGAAGACCATCGGCCCACGGATCTCATTGCTGGCGGTCTGTACCATCGCCTCTCGTTCATCCATCGGAGTCGCTGCGGGCAATTGTCGCAGCCGACGGAAGACGTTCTCGACATCGATGATCGCATCATCCACCAAGCCGCCGAGCGCGACCGCCAGACCTCCGAGCGTCATGACGTTGATGGTCATGCCCGACAGCGCCATGACGATGAAGGCACCACCCAGCGACAACGGCAGGGCCGTCAGGGTGATGATGGTCGTGCGCACGTTCAGCAGGAACATCACTAGCACGACGGTGACGATCACCGCCGCCTCGATCAGCACCTTCTTGAGGTTGTCGATGCTGTACTGGATGAAATCCGCTTGGCGAAAGACGTGGCGATTGAGCGTTATGCCGGCAGGCATGGCGATCCCGGACATCGCGTTGTCCAAGGCCGTGGTCAGCGTCAGGGTGTTGGTGGCGGGTCCTTTCTGGATCGACAGGACGACCGCCGGCACACCACCTTCACTTGCCGCACCGCGTGATTGTGCAGCCGCGAGTGTGACCTCGGCCACATCTCCGATGGTCACCGGGGAACCTTCATGCCAGGTGACGAGGGTGCGCTTGATGTCATCCGCCGAACGGACCTGCGCGGTCTGACGGATGGGGATTTCCTTACCCTCCTTGTTCGGCAGGTACCCAGCGCTAGCGGTGGAATGTGCGCCACCCGCGGCCTTCACCACATCGGCGACGGTCAGCTTGTAGAGCCGCAAACGATCCTGACGCGGCAGCACTTGGTACTCCGGCAGTTCACCACCGATGGCGACCACCGCCGCGATGCCTGGGACGCTCAAGATGCGGTTGCGCAGATCGAACTCGGCAAAGGCACGCAGTTCGAGCGGCGTGCGCGAACGATCCGGTGAGGAGACCGATACCAACATCGCTTCACCGGTGATGGAAGTCACCGGCGCGATCTCGGCGTGCGCGCCTGGAGGCAGCACTTCCTTCACCGCGGTCAGGCGCTCCGACACCTGCGTGCGCGCACGCCAGATGTCTTCACCCCAGTCGAACTCGATCCACACGATCGACAGACCGAGTGCGGATGACGAGCGCAGACGCCGCATGCCGGGCATGCCGTTGACGCCGGATTCGATCGGTACCGTAACGTACTGCTCGACTTCGTCGGCAGCCAAGCCACCAGCTTCGGTCATGATCACGACGGTCGGGGCGTTGAGTTCAGGAAAGACGTCGACGGCCATGCGCGGGATGAGGTACCCCGCCAGCATCAGCAACACGCCGGCGCAGATGACCACGGTCTTGGCGTTCTTGAGAGACCAGGAGATGAGGGCGTTGAACATGGATAGCTCTCGCCCTTCAGTGCTTGCCGGTGTGGAACGTGCCGTCGGCCTCGAAATGGCCGGCTTGCGCGCCGCCGCCTTCCTGTTGTGACAGCTTCAGCGGGTAGATGCCGCCCACGACCAACTCGTCACCTTCCTTCACGCCGCTGTTCACCACCACCCAGCGGCCATCGCTGGCACCCAGGTCGGCTTCGACTTTCTCGACCACATCAGGGTTGCTGCGATTGCGTTTGAAGAAGATGATTGTGAGTCCATCACGGATGGTCGCGGCCAGCGGAATCGCCAGCTCTTCCTCAGCGCTACCGGAGATCACGACTTCGAGTACCGCTGCGACCCCCGGTCGAATGCCGGCGGGCATCGTTGCCCCCGCCACCGGCCGGGCGATCAGATCGAGCGAGCGATCAAGCGCGTTAGCGATCGGTGCCAAGACCATGGTCGCATCCATCCGCAAGGTGTCCTGCGGATCCGCGCCAACAATACGCGCGGCCAGGCCGTCGCGCAATTTCGGCAGATCGGATTGCAGTGCACTGGCACGTAGGCGCACGCCCGCCGGATCGGTGACCGTCAACACGGTGGCGCGTGCTTCCAACCACGTGCCGCTGGTGGCGACGTCGCCTTCGACGACACCCGCGGCCAACGCGAGCACCACGGGTTCTTCGATCGTCTGCCAGCGCGGACGACCACCGCTGTCGGCGGTCAACGTCGCCACCTCCAGACCGGTGACGCGTGCCGCCATGATCAGCAGGTTGCGCAGACGGATCGCCGCCAGACCACCCTCGAGCGAACCGTTGACGCCCTCTGCTTCGCTTTTTACTTCCGCCAAGCGCGTGCGCGCCTCCGTCTGCTGCACCATCAGGTCTGCGGCGCGGCCACTGGCTTCCGCCAGCTCGGCGGCTTTTCCGCCGACTTCCTTGGCCAAACGTTCCAGGTTGGTGGCGCGATCACGCCACATGGTTGCGGCCTGTTCGACCGCTTGGAGGTGGGCTTGGGCTGCCGTGTAGCATTCACCGGCGAGGCCGGCGGCGACTGACGCTTCCGCCAGTTCACGTTGCAGCCAGTTCCATTCCGCTGACGCGACCCGGTAGAGCGGATCGCCGACTGTTACGCGTTGGTAGGGTTTGACCAGGACATCGACTCGTCCGGCGAGTGGAGCCTGATACGCGCGACGAGCACTCGGTTCTGACTCGAAACGTCCTGGGACGCGCAGCAGACCTTGGACGACGCGGTACTCTGACTTGACGAAAGTGATGCCGAGATTCTCACGCACCGCGGCGGTCAAGGCGACGCCTTCGCTGCCGTGGCTGTGACCCGCATGATCGTGCCCGGCATGGTCATCGTGCGCCCCAGCGGCGGCGGCAGGAGCGCCGTGATCGTCCTTGTCCGTGTGGGCATGATCACCGCAGCCGGCGATCAGGAGGGCGAGCGTGGGGATGATCAGGATGCGGGACATGGCGGCACTCCTGATCGACGGCGCTGTGGTTGAGGTCGAACTGCTGAGCAGCGCTCGACGTGGACGGAGCAGGTGGCGCGCGCTCATGGCTGGCCTCCTGGTCCAGCGTTGGATCCGGCTGCTGGCCCCGTTGCCGCCAGCAGGCGCACCTGTGCCTCGGCGTGACGACGGCGGGCAGCGAGCAGATCACTGTGCACCGTCAGCGCCGCGCGGCGGGCATCGAGCACCTCCGCCAAGCTGGCATCCCCGCCTTGAAAAGCGGTGGTGCGTAGACGCAGGGCTTCCTCTGCTGCCGGGATGGCCTGATCGCGCAGAGCGAGCACTTCGGCAGCGGAAGCAGTCCAATCACCGAGCGCAGCGATGCGCTCACGTTTGAGTGTCAGCATCGCCAACGCGTGTTCAGCCGCACGTTGCAAGCGATCCGCTTCGGCCTCGGCAATACGCGCGGCGTTGCGATCCCACAGCGGGATCTCGAAAGCGAGCGAGACACCAAAGGTGTCCTTATCGTACTCACGATCACCAAAGACCCCGATGGTCACATCCGGAATGCGCGCTTGGCGTTCGGCGCTGGCCTGCGCTTCCGCGGCACGCTCGGCTTCGAGCGCCGCGCGGATACGCGGATGTGCGCTGGATGCTGGGCTGATCTGTCCGTCAGCGGCGGCCTGCGGATCATTCAGCGCATCGCTGATGGTGATGCCGTCGACGACCGCATCGCTGCACCACGCGCGCAGCACGGACAGGTGCAGTGCCACGTTTCTGACCGCGGCATCATGGCGCAGGCGGGCAGTGGTCGCTTCTAGGCGAATGCGCGCCGCTTCACCACGATCGATGTCACCGAGTGCTTGGCGTCTCACCACCACGTCGGCGAGTTCCTCGGCCAGGGTCGCCTGGGCACCGGTTTGCTCGGCTAGGACCTGGGCGGTGGCAAGGGCAATGGCAGCGAGGCGGACTTCGACTTCCAGATCCAGCAGGGCAGCCGCGGATTCCGCTTCGGCAGCGGCGACCTGCGCGGATACGACCGCGACGCGGGCGCTGCGTTTGCCCCACCATTCGACGCGCTGCGAGAGACGTGCGCCGTAGGGCCGATCAACATCCACACCCGCAATCCGCGGATTCGTGCGGCCGTAGGATAATTCCAATTCGGGATTGGCCCACACCCCCGCCTGGGCGGCGCGGGCTTCAGCCGCCCGACGTGCGGCTGCAACCGCTTGCGCAGTAGGATGACGGTGCTTGGCGGCGTCGACCAGGGTGGTGAGATCGACGACGCTGGCGAGCGCTGTAGCGGGCGCGGGTCCAGGCGCGGTGACCGCGACCGGCGTTATCAGCTCGGCGCTCGGCGCTCTGGGAGTCGGTTGAGCGTCAGCGCGCGGCGAATCGCCGCAGCCGTTCAGACCAGCCAGGCCAACAGCGAGGGCCAACGCCGAAACGAGAGTGGAGGACACGTGCGGACGACGGACCGGAAGTGGCCGTGTGCCGCGCAAAGTGATGGACATGGGATCCCCGAGAGCTGGTCGCGGACCGCCAGATGAACGTCATCCGACGGTGGTGCAGCGTACCGGCAGCGGCCGGTACGTCGGTGGACTCAGCCCTTCGCGGGCGGGGGATCTGGTTGGAAGGAAATGCCGTCTGGAATCGCCGCATGGTGCACGCGATGCACGACGCGCGTGAAGCCGGAATCAGCACACACCGGCGCTGCAGTCGGGAGCATGGCGCTGGGCACCGAACAATGACAGTGACCGCAACCGTCTGGGTCGGAGGGGGCGTTACCCTCGCCATCACATTCGCCAGCGATGTTATCGCCGGTGAATTTGCTTACGACATCCTGACCGTCATGACTGTTCTCATCGCCGTGGTGGTGAGCGTCGTGGCCGTCAGAACAGCGTTCACCGACCGCATGCTGGTGATCAGCCACTGCCAGGTGCAGGTGGACTCCGAAAGCCGCCGTCAACGTCGCCAGGACCGCCACTGCGATGAGCAGATGGCGAGCGCCTGAAACGAAGAGGTCGGAGATGCGGAGCATTGCTAAGCTTTTTTTCTCCCACGCACGTCTTTGTCAATCCTTACCAAGCGGAGGGTAGAACAGCCGTTCCCTCCACGCGAGCAGATTTTCGGCATCGTGCGTGGTGCACGATACGGTCGAGAAAGCGTGACGGCATCGACTTCGTCCGGCACCAGGCCTTCTTCTAAAAGTGGGAGCTCTTCGTGATGTTCGCGCCGATACCCAAGACCCTCAAGGCCCTCAAGGCCCTCAAGGCCATCAAGGCCCTCAAGGTCCTCAAGGCCATCAAGGCCATCAAGGCCATCAAGGCCATCAAGGCCATCAAGGCATAGGCGATAGGTTAAAGGACTAAAAGAGTTCTTAAGCGGCGTCACCGATAACAACATGGTAAGTGCATTTAATAAATCTGGTTAGGCTGATAAAACGTAACGACCGGGTACTTTGGCTTGGATCAAAACCAACGAAAGAGTACTGGCTAGATCAAACCAAAGCCACGTAATTGCCTCGCTCGTCGTTCGGCTCACATATGGGTCATCGAAGTTTGCGAAAAACGCTCGCGATCTTCATATAAAATGTGCAATTGGAATGAGACTAGATTGTCAATGGATCAATCTCGGCATCGCTGCTCTCTTGCGGTATACGCAGGCAGGGTTCCCAGATCTTAGCCTCCGCCACTCGCTCAGGACAAGGGTTACATCATGTCGTCATGCGCTGACCGTCAGCGGTCTTTCTTCTCAAACGTATGCCCTCTCGGTGGTCACCGGGCGCGATGGCGAGTCTACCTGCGCGGACTGCTGTTGATGTTTGGGATGCTGGCCAACGCCTGGGCGGTGGATCATCCTATCGGCTCTTACGGCATTGAATACCAGGTGAATAACCAGTGGATGAAACAGTGGTCTAATAATGCTAATGTCGTGCAGGCGTCGCGATCGCTGAACGAGAACTCGGCGATGACCTCCATGCGTTTCGGTAGATCCGTGTATCGATCCGAGCCCGGATGCGGGACATATCGCGTTAGGGTGGGCGTCAAAAACGGCGGAGCGAATCTCACGGTCAGAGGCGTACGATTGGGCTCTCCGTTCATCGCTAACAATGATATTCTTTATCAGGATTATACCTTCGTGGTGTACCAAGGGGAAGTAGTAGCGTTTGACCTTACGGTGGAGCTCTTTAATGCATATTGGGTACCAGACGCTTTCGGATCGCTTGAGTTAGTAGCCGGTTTTACGCCTATGAACGCTCCGACAGCGGCCGTGCAGCCCTCGGCTAATCCCTACATATGGGCTCATGAAGTTCCCGAAGATTACGGTCCTGCATCCTGGCTTCGGAAGGCTTGGACGCCGACGCCGTCTCTACTGTTTTCCGATTACGTAAATGACGTCTCCATCTCGCGCGGACCTGCACTGTGCAGCAATATCGGTTCGCTACGCTACACCAAACGGCTCGTATCCACGGAGCGCGGAAAATTTCGCTTCACCATGCGGGTGAAAAACGGATGGACCTGGCTACGCGTCAATAGTGCATATGTAAAGTCTAATAACAGCACGGGATCTCAGCCGGGAGATGTTCAGCGACAAGTTTTGGATTCTGAAATCATGAACGCGGGAAGTTCACTGAATGTGGCTTTCTATGTCTGTTTTTATGGTAATTCATATGATGCTGAAAGCGGTTTAACTGTTACCTGGGTCCCGGAAGCTCCGATCGCAGCCGTGGCGCCTGCTTGGTGGTGGTATTACGACATTAATGATTACAATCCTTTAGCTTGGCTTGAGAAAAAATGGACACCGACGGCAACGGCCCTTAGCAGCAATTACCACTATAACTCTGGCGCCTCACTATGGCGGGATCCCTCTACTAATAAAGACGTTGGTTTCGTGCGGTGGACTAAGCAGCTTGTGGCTGCGGAGCGCGGAAAATTTCGTTTCACTATGCGGGTGAACAACGGCTGGTCTACGCTATTCCTCGGTGGCAAGTACGCTACTTTCTCTGAGAGTACAGGATTTTCTAGCGTAGATACAAAGACAATAGATTATGATGGTCCTATTTTGGATAAGGGTAGTACATTGAATGTATGCATCGCTATGTCACTCAAGGGAATTTCATACTCTGCTGGGGGCGATTTGGTCGTAACCTGGATCCCTGATGCACCAATGAAAGCCGTGCAACCTAATGGTTGGACAGCTACGTCTGCTGCCGATTACACTACTGAAGCATGGCATCAGAAGGTCTGGACGCCGAAGCCGGAAGTCCTGAGCGAATATGATAGACAGAGAGATGATGCCATCTTGTTGCGTTCTCCTAATAATAACAACCGCTCTGTTGGCGCGGCGCGATGGACTAGGAAGTTCGTGGCTCCTGAGCGCGGACGATACCAATTCACTGCCTGGGTAAAGAACGGAGGGTGTTGGCTGCGCTGCCTTAATGCTTGGCCAATTATCGAAACAAGTTTGGGATTTCGGGACGCGGATACCAAGACAGTGGTTTGGACATCTAAAGAACTTTTGGAGAGGGGCGATACATTCAATGTCGACTATTTTCTGGCATTTCATGGTGACTCATATTTTGCCGGCGGTGGCCTCGAGGTAACCTGGATCGAAGATCCTGCTTCCATCGGGTATAACGCCTACGTTAGGGGATATCACGGGTGGAGTGAGATTCTGCCGTATGATCAGTATACCTTTGCTCTCGAGGTGATAAATAAGAACCCGACCGTTCCGGGTTACTATAATACCTATCTGCAGTCAGAGGTAGGTCAGCCGTTGACATACATTGATTGGTT
>JBILBP010000203.1:0-5269 GCA_044353645.1 Planctomycetota bacterium
ATGAGGACATCCGCAAACGCCTGGCGGTCGTCGAATACTTTCTCGGCCAGAATCGCCTGAACGAAGCCGCCCAGGGCTGCAATACCATCCTCCGCGATTACCCGCACGATCCGGCGGCGATGCGCCTGAAGTTCCGTATCCTGAACACCATTGTCGCCCGCGAACGCAAAGAGCTTGAAAAGAATCGCGAATATCGCCGAGACGAAGCAATGAGTGATGTCCTCGGAGATAGCTTTTTTCCGCGTGAGCCCCAGCGCGTTCACCGCCAGGTCTTCATCTTTCAGGAAGACATTGATGATCTCGAACGCACCCGCGTGCGCGAACGCCTGCAAGAGAAGGTCTCGCTCAACCACGATCAGGCCAAGGTCTGGGATGTGATGCGGACCCTGTTCGCCGTCGCCGGCATCAACTACGTGGTCCTCGATAGTGCGGTGGGTGAGGAGACGGTCTCGCTGCACCTCGTCGATGACACCGTCGAATCGGCGCTCAGTGTCATCGGCAAACTCGCCAAGGTACGCTTCAGCTACACCGATGGCACGGTTTTCGTCTCGTCGGATGCCGATGATGGTCTGGTGACCGAAATCATTCGTTTGCGATCGGGTCTGACCAATGTCGAAGCCGAGGTCAAAGGAACGGACTTCAATAACGCGGGTGGCAGCAATCAAAGTGGTGGGGGTGGCGGGTCGGGGAATGGGATTCCCCCTGGTCTTCCACCGCAGGGGCAACAAGCGTTTAGAAACCCGCAGCAGGGAAACGGCCAGGGAAGTGCCGGCGGAACGGACCTCGAAAAATTTCTCAACAAGCTTCCCGACATCATTGTCGGCTGGCAGGATACGCATAAGTGGCATCTCGATCGCAAATCGAACACCCTTTATCTGCGCGCGAATCCGTGGGTCATTAGCGAGGTTAAGCGCCTATTGCATGCCTTGGATTACAACAATGTCCAAGTGCTCATCGAGTCACGATTTATTGAGGTCACTGAAGAAGCCATGCGGCAACTCGGTGTCGATTGGGGCGCTTTCCAGGGTACGAATCCAGCCACGGCAACCTGGGCAGGTGGCAATGGCAAGCCCATTGCCCCAGCGACGGTTGCCGGCGGCACCAATCCCGTCTCTGGATCACTGACGTCTGGTGCCGCCGTTGGTCCCGGTGGAGTCATCAGCGGTCTTGTGCAACAGAACGGATTCACATTGAATGCGTCTCTCAAGGCTCTCGAAGCTGATCGCCAAGCAGATACCCTGGCCGAGCCAAAGATCTTAACTTTGAACAACGCCAAAGGACTTATCGAAATTACCAAGACCAACAATTATGTTTCCGGCGTCACCTTTCAGAGCTTTAGCAATAGCTCCACGACAAATACGAATAATGGCGCGATCATCAGCAATTCCGGCCAGGTGCCACAGCCTCAATTCAGCGAGGTTAAGGAAGGATATCAGCTTGAAATAACACCATCTTTGGCACGAAATTCCGATGTCATCACCTTGAAGTTGAAACCCACCGTGCAAAAGGTCACAGGCTTTACCGATACGCCCATATCTTACCAACCCTCGGCGAGTGCGACCAAACCTGAAGTCTTCACTGTCAGAGCGCCTCAGTTTGCTACGCGAACCCTTGAAACGGTCCTCCACGTCCAAAACGGCAAGACACTTGCGCTTGGAGGCCTTTCTGATGCGTTGGAAGAGAAGACCACCGCAGGCACACCATTTGTTCAACGTATCCCCGTTCTCGGATGGCTTTTCAAGACCGAGACACGTCAGAGTCAACGACGCAATCTGCTCATTTTGGTAACCGCAAATATTGTCGACCCAAGTGGAGCGAATGTAAATGACGACATCACTCACCTGCGCGATACCGCGCGCATTCTCATGCCCGAGGGCGTGGTCCAAGGCATGGAACCCGACAAGCCCGTCATGATCGAGCCATCGCAGCCCGCTGGTCCGGTGGCCCAGCCCAATCCGCTGATGAACAAGGGCCGTCGTCCCTGATCGGGAGCGATGGTACATATGGCACAGCTTTCCATCGGTCTGGATATCGGTCACCACCAGGTGCGGGCGATCGCCTTGGCGCGCCCAACCTCGGCCCAGGCACGCGCCGGCGCGGTCGCCAAGGTCGTGGCTTCGGCTGCCGTTCCACGTCTCGATCACGATGGTCATCCCAAGCCGCTGCCGGCGGTCCTGGCCGAGATCGAAGCCCTCCTCGGCAAGCGCGGGGCCCTCACCGTGCATCTCGGCGATGCCAGCAACATGGTGCGCTTCGTGCCGACCCTGGCCTTGCCGCCCGATCGTCGCCAACGCCTGTTGCGCCTGGAGCTGACCCAGCACGCCAACGAGGCCGGTGACCTCGCCGCCGATGCCTGGGAAGTGCAGGTTCCCGGCGAAGAGATCGTCCATGGCTGCGTCATCAGCCAGCCCGCCCACGTCCTCACCGGCCTGCAGGCGATCCGCACCGCCCGCCTGGGCAGCGCGCGCATCGCCTATGGCCCGGCGGCGATCGCCAACACCGCCTACGCCGCCCACCTCGCCGAGGGCGAGGAGCTCGTACTGGTGGTCGACATCGGCGCCAGCATCACCGGCATCTCGCTGATCGGCGACCATCGCCTACTGGCCTGCCGGCAGGTGCCGATCGGCGGAGAAGCCTTCACCGAAGCCTTGATGACCCCAGCCATCGATCGGCAGGCGGCGGAGAAGAGCAAGGTCAGCAACGAGCCGGTGCCGGTGTATTCCTCCGCGGCCGCGATCGCCGGCACGACCATCGCCACGGCGATATCCGAGACCGCGCTGCTCGACAGCGACGCCGACCTCTTCGCTTCGCCAGGAGAAACCTTCCCCAGCACTCCCCTCATCAGCGGCAGTGAACCCCAGCGCAAACGCGTCGCCGACGCCTCGTTTGATGCCCTGTTCGAGGATGCGGAAGCGCCGGCGGCGGAAAATCCCCGGCTTGAGACCCCCAAGCTGGAAACTTTCGAGCTGGAAACTTTTGAGCTGGAAACTTTTGAGCTGGAGCCCCGGAAGCCGCGGGCCGTCACCCTGCCGCCGGCTGACGACGCTCTCGACGAATACGTCGTGCTCGAACTTGACGATGGGCCGGCACAGGCGGTGACCACGCCCCCCCTGCCGCTAACGCCCTTGCCCTTGCCCTCGTCAACGCCGCTGCCCGGAACGCCCACGATCAATCCCGAGCGCAAGGCCCTCGGCCCAGAGCTGCAGCGCACTGCCGAAGCGCTCTACGCCCAGCTGGCGAGCTCGGTACTGTGGTTCCGCTCGCAACTGCGCCTCGATGACCTGCGCATCGCCCGCGTCTACCTCTGCGGCGGCGGTGCCGCCCTTGAAGGTCTCGAGACCTATCTGCAACGGCGCTTCAACTGCCCGGTGGCGCTCCTCGATCCCTTTGCCCAGCTCGCCCCGGCCACTGACAAGACCCGCCTGCCCAGCGATGGTCCGGCGTGGGCGACGGCGGTCGGTCTCGCCTTGGCCACCCCGGCGCTGTCCGGGGCCCAGGCGATGGTCCTCGATCTGCGTCCGGAATCCCTGGTACGTGCAGATTTTCGCCGCCAACAGCAGATCTGGCCGTTTATCGCCGCCGGCTTACTGGTGCTGGCTACCGCCGTCGGCAGCTGGGTGCTGTATAGCCAGGACGTCGCTCGCGAAGAGACCCTCAGCGCCTACAGCAATTGGAAGAGCAAGCGCGAGGAGATGCTCAAGCAACTGGCGACGCTCGATGCCGACAAGAATGCCCAGGCCGAAGATCTGCGCGCCATCGCCGGACGCATCTACGCTGGACGCGATCTGCTGTTCGCGGTTCGTGCCATCAAGGAGCTCGCGAACGAGGCTAAACAGCTGTGGATCGTGGGCTTCGAAACGCGCGGCGTGGGAACTTCCGATTCCCGTGATGATCAGCCGCAAACCACGACGGTCGCCGCCAAAGGCTACGATACGGCCATCAATCGCGGAGCCTTGCTGTTGAGCGGTCGGGTCAAATTCGAGGCCGCCTCGACTGACACCGAGCTCGATCAATTCCTCAAGAAATGGCGCGAAACCCTGGTGCAGTGGAAGCCGGCTCCGGATGCACCGCTGCTCTTCCTCAAGCAACGCGTCGTCGAGTGGGACCCTATCCACAAGACGGTTGCCGCCCGTCCTGGTGGCAAACCACCCGCCAGCGAGGGCGAGTTCCCGTTCAAGATCGAATTCACCTTCCCGCCGACGCAGCTCGATCAGATCACGGCGACGCGGACAGGGTCGGAAAAACCATGAATCTGCGTCCGGATCTCCGCTCATCGCTGCTCACCGCCTGGGCAGTCTTCGCTGGCGCACTCCTGATCTGCGGGTTGGTCATCTGGTGGATGAGCGACAGCGGCGATCTGCCGCAGCGACTGGAAGCCGCCGAAAAGGAGCGCAACCAACTCCAAGGCAACATCGACCTCGTCAAACGCATCGATGAACAGAAGCAGGCCAACAACACCTTGGCCCAAACCATCGAGGTGCTCAAGGCCAGCTCGCGCTTCACACCCGAGTCACCATTCAAGGTCCCCGCCAACCACCCGCAGGCCGGCCAGTATTTCAACGAACAGCTGGCAGCGGTGCAGGACTATTGCCGACCGAAGGCCCGGGAGCGTTCGATCGCCTACCAAGAGAATCTCGGCTTTGTAAAGACCGCCAAGGTCCACAAAGACGAAGATGCGCCCTACCTCTTGGCCATGTTGCAGATGACCCGCAAGGCCGCCGACGTCATCCTCTCGACACCCTCGCCGGTGCAGAGCTTCAAGATCACCCAGCTCCAAAAGCAGGCCACCATCACCGGCCCTGCCGGTCGTCCGCCGTTGCTCCGCGAATACGTACTGACCTTGAATGTCCGTGGATCCTTGAGTGATCTGCTGTGGATCCTCCATCGTCTGGCGCAAAAGGAGGAGGAGAACGATTATCCGCTGATTGTTCGAGGCATCAGGATCGAATCGAAAAACCTCGATCCCAAGGACTCTATCCAGCAGCTGGATGCGGTTTTCGAAGTGGCGGCGATGGAATTCCTCAGCGAGGAAGAACGCGCCGCCGCCGCCAAGGCTCATGCCGGTCGCAGCGGCAACGGCAGGAGCCTCTAATGGTAAACGCCCCGCAAATAGCCGCCGGTGTCGCGAGCGTGTGCCTGGTGCTGGCGATCGCCTGGCTGGCGACCAGCGACTTCCCCGTCGTCGATCCCGGCAAACCCACGACCAAGGCCGGTCCGGTGCTGATCCTCGAAGCCGCCGTGCCCGCAATCGGTGAATTCACCGAGTTCA
>JBILBP010000204.1:0-5256 GCA_044353645.1 Planctomycetota bacterium
ACTTGATCGTCTTGGGATCACGGCTGTTCAAGCTCGCACCGCCGTGCTTGAGTGCGATGCCGAACTGCGGACGGGCTTCGTCCATGAGGTAGAACGGACCGAAGCCGGTCTTGGCATCGAAGAGCCACGACCACGAGGGCTTGGCCCCAGCAGGAGCCTTGGCGGTATCATAGATCATACCGACCGTACCCCACTGATAGGGATAGCTGTAGGCATTGCCCGGATCGAATGACGGGCTCTTGAACTGGGCATCGACATTCTTGCTGTTGGGGATCTTCGCCTGATCGAGCTTCTTAACCAGGTTGAGCTTGATCATCTGCACCACGTAGGCGTCGGTGGCCACGACCACGTCGTACTGATTGACGGCTCCGGAACGCAGCTTCGCAAGCATGTCCTCGGCGGTCTCGTAGACCTCGATTCTCAGCGGGTAGCCGGTGGCCTTTTCAAATTCGGCCGGCACCGCCGGATCGATGTACTCGGAATACATGTAGACCGTCACCGGCGACTTTTCAGCCGCGCTGAGCGTGGGGGAGCACACTACACCCGCGAAAGCCAGGACGACGAAGGTTAACGAAAGCAACGTGGACAGACGACGAAACATAGGTCACTCCTTGGTGGGTCGTGGGCGGTTGATCAGAGCCATACCAACGATTGCAATCATCGTCAAGGCGACAATCAGCGTACTTAAGGCGTGAATTTGCGGCGTGACGCCGCGTTTCACCGATGCGTAGATCAGCACCGGCAAGGTCGTGCTGCTCGGACCGGAGATGAAGAAACTGACCACGAAATCATCAAGCGAAAGGGTGAAGGCGAGCAGCGCACCGCCGACGATGCCCGGGGCCAACTGCGGCAGGATCACCCGTCGCCAAATGCTCCAGGTCCCGGCATAGAGGTCGCGGGCGGCCTCGAACTGTTCGCTGCCGATGGCTTTCAGACGGGCCCCCACAACCACCGCCACGAAGCTCACCTGGAAGGTGACATGGCCAATGGTGAGGGTCGTTAATCCCGGGTCGAAGATCCCCGGGGCCACCGTGCGAAAGATGCCGTAGGCGACTACCAGGGCCGCCGCCAAGAGGATGTCGGGGGTCACCGTCGGCAGATTGATCATCACATCGGCGGCGGTGCGCCCCCAGCGCCCCACCGGTAAGCGGCGCAGGCCGACCGCCAAGAGGGTCCCGACGATGGTCGCGACGATGGTCGAGGAGAAGGCGACGATCGCCGAGTTCTTCGCCGCCCGGCGGATCTCACGCGCCATCTGCGCGTCCTGCAGCTCAAGCTTGGTGGCATTTTCCGGGACTTCGGCGATGAGGATCTTCTGGTACCACTGAGTAGTGAAATGCCCCCAGGACTGACCATTGCGGGTAGAATTGAAGCTCAGGCTCATCACCGCCACCAGGGGCAGGTACAAGACCACGATGCTGGCGATGGCGATCACCGAAATGCCGCGGTTGGCGCGACGCATCACAAGGCCCCTTCACGTGAGCCCCAGCGCAGCAGCACCAGCAGCGAGAGCAGCGATGCGATCACTAGCCCCAGGCCGAGCATGGCGCCAAACGGCCAATCCGCCGCCGCCCCGAACTGCTGCTGGATGAGATTGCCCACGAGCATGTATTTGGCCCCGCCCAAGAGATCGCTGACCACGAACATCCCGAGACAGGGGATAAAAGTCAGGATCACCGCCGCAATCAAACCCGGAACGGTCTGACTGAGGACGCCATGGCGGAAGGTGCGCCAGGCTCCGCCGTACAAATCGCGCGCCGCCTCGACCACCGACCAATCGATGCGCTCAACGCTTGTATACAACGGCAGCACCGCGAACGGCAGCATCGCCGAAATCATACCGAGATACACTGCCATGCTGCTCGGCTGCAACGGCGAGCCGGGAGGCAGCAGGCCGCACCACTGCGCAATCAGCGCCGGCGGCGCCTGGCTGCTGAGGATCAGCTGCCAGGCATAGGTACGGATAACCAGATTCACGCAGGCCGGGACCATGACGATGGCGATCAGAAAGCCGCGCCACCGCCGATCGCGGTCGGCGATCCAGAAAGCCAGGGGAAAGCCCAGGCCGAGACAGAATAGGGTGGTCATGCCGGCGAGAATCACGCTGCGCGCGATGATCCGCAGGGTATCCGGCTCCCACCCCAGCGAGGTGTAACCGAGCATGCGCCAGAAGTTGTCGCCATTGAAGACCCACACCACGTCGCCGTAATCGCCACGGGTGGCGAAGGCCAGCAGCGACAAGGCGATCAGCGGCCCGATCAGAAAACACATCAGCCACAGGAAACCGGCGCTGACCAGGCCAAAGCCCGACCACCACAGGCGGGCCTTGGTGGTCGGCTTGCCATCGATGACGATGATGCGTGACATCGCCTCAGTCACGCAGGACGAGCAGGTCGTCTTGCGATAGTTCGAGGAACACCGCTTCGCCGACGCGGTTGATCTGGTCGGGTTCGGTCGAGACGCGCAACGCCCGACCCTGGCCGAGGCCGGCGCTGATGGTGACGATCAATTCCCAATGGTCGCCGCGGAAGAGGCGATCGGTGATGGTTCCCGGAAGACGGTTATGGCCGCCGTCCTGGCGGACCTCGATATCTTCTGGACGGATGGCGACATGTCCGGCCGACCACGACGGCACCGAGGCCACACCGAGTTCGCCGAACTCGGTGGCAACGCGCTCAGCCGTCAGTCGGGTCGCAGGGATGATGTTGGCAGAGCCCATGAATTCGGCAACGAAACGGCTCACCGGCCGTTCGTAGACCTGTTCCGGGGTCCCGTCCTGTTCAATGCGCCCCTGATTCATGATCAGGATGCGGTCGCTGACCGCGATCGCCTCATCCTGGTCATGCGTCACTAGAACGAAGGTGGTGTTGTACTGCTTCTGGATGCGCTTGAGCTCGACCTGCACGTCGTGGCGCAGGCGCGCGTCGAGGGCCGACAACGGCTCGTCGAGGAGCAGTACTTCCGGACCGTTGACCAGGGCCCGGGCGAGGGCCACGCGCTGGCGCTGGCCGCCTGAGAGTTCGTGCGGATAGCGTGCCGCCAACTGGCCGATGCGCACGACCTCGAGGATGTCGGCGACCTTCGTGGCGACCTCGGCCTCGGGCACGCGCCGCGAACGCAGGCCGAAAGCGACATTATCACATACCCGCAGATGCGGGAACAATGCGTAGCTCTGAAATACGGTATTCACCGGTCGTTTATGCGGCGGCAAGGGCAGCAGATCCTGGGTGCCCAAGGTCACCGAGCCGCGATCCGGAGTTTCGAAGCCGGCGATGATGCGCAGCAAGGTGGTCTTGCCGCAACCCGACGGCCCGAGCAAGGTCACGAACTGGCCATCGGGAATAGTGACGGTGATATCGTGCAGCACCTGCGTCGCGCCAAACGACTTGGCCACGCCGGTCACGGCCAGATCAAGCGGGGTGCCAGCATTCATCGGTGAGCGGTGATAACGCGCCTACGTACGATGGAAAGTGCTACACCGATTGACGACGCGGAAAGGACCAAGCGGAAAGGACCAAGCAGAAAGGACCAAGCGGATCGACCGCGGGCAGTCGACCGCCGATTCGTCCGACGAAGCACTACGTCTGCACCGCAATCAACTTTCGAAATTGTCTTGCGCGACAAACGGACTAATCCTTTAGCTATGACCACCCCGCTCGCCAATTCCCAGGTCATCGGCCGCCTGCAGACCTCGTCACGGGCGGCCATGATCAGCGAATATCTGCAAGGCATGATCAATCGCGGCCAGCTCGCCGCCGGCCACCGCCTGCCGACCGAGCGCGACCTGGCGACACAATTTGGCGTCAGCGTGCTGACGGTTAATAAGGCCATGGCGGTGATGGAGGCGCATGGTTACCTGGTGCGGCGCGTGGGCGTGGGTACCACCGTCGCGCCAGAAGCCGGACGCGGCACGATCGCGCTCTCCTTCCACCAGAATCTGGTCGAAAATGGACCGCTATTCTATCGTGCCCTGATCACCCGCTTGGCTGATCGCATCGCCGCCGAGGGCTTCCAGGCGGACCTCATCCTCGCGCCCTGGAATGGCCAAGGCGGAGTCGACCGTGGGCCGCTGATCCGTTCGCTAACGCGCGGGCGCATGGTCGGGGTCGTGACCCTCGGCTGGGCTCCGGAATTGATCGCGCCGCTGAGCGAACGCGGTCTGGCGATGACCCACATCGAGTCCTCGCCGGAAGGCGACGGCGGCTTCTTCCTCGACTATGAGAATCTCCTGACTCAGGCGCTCGAACATCTCACCGCCCGTGGCCATCGGCACATCGCGCTTTTCACCCCGCACAATGCCGAGCACGACTGCCCGCAGGCTTTTCAGCGCCTGGCTGCAGCGCAAGGCCTCGCCGTCACGGTCAAAACCGGCCTCAGCAACGAATTGGCCGCTGCCGCCGCTCTGCAGCAGCTGGTCCGCGCCACGCCCGGCAGCCACGCGTTGATCATCGGCGATGAGGCCCTGCTCTCGGGGGTCGCTACCGCCGCCGCGGTGCTTGGCCTGCGCCTGCCCACCGATCTGGCGGTGGTCACGCATGCTTCGCTGGGGCTCGACGATGTGCGGCTGCGCGGCTTCACCTGCTGCGGATTCCGCGTCGATCGGATTGCCGAACTGGTCGCGGATCAGATCTTCATCCTGGTGCAGAAGGGCGAATTCCTGGCAAGCACGCGCACCGCCATCGGCGCCGAACTGGTGCCCGGCTCGACTAGCTGACCCAGCTCGATCCACGCCTCAGTGCAAGGTGAGGAAGCTGCCCGCCATGCCCTGCATGGCGAGCAGCACGGTGCCGAGGAAGGCCACCACCGCCGGCATGCCGGCGTAGAGGACGCCAACCGAGACGATGATCTTCACCCCGAAGCTGATGTGCATGACGTTGATCTGCGGGATCGCCCGCGTCATCACGCCCTCGGTGAGGGTGATCGCCATCACCGCCGAGAGCACCGGGAAGCTGATCGCCAGGGCGATCGCCCACGAGTCGGTCATTCCGCGAGCGACCAGATCGCCCAAGGCAGCGGGCGGCGTCCACGCCCCCAGGGGCAGTAATTCATAGCTGCGCGCCAGGCTCGCCAGCAAGAGGTGATGTCCGTCGGTGGCAAAGAACAGCAGCACCGCGCCAAGGTTGAGCAGATCACCCATGGGACCCGCACCGATATTCGACTCGGGGTCGAAATTTTCGGCAGCGCTGAAACCAGCATGACGATTGATCAACTCACCACCCATCTGCACGCCGGTGAAATACAGCGACAGCAACCAGC
>JBILBP010000205.1:0-5254 GCA_044353645.1 Planctomycetota bacterium
CGATCTTGCGCGGGCCAGCCCACATACCTTCGCAGACGTAGTTGTCGATACTGCCGAACTTGGCATAGGTGATGGCGCTCACCGCTACCGGCTTGGGGCGACCCATGACGAACCACGTGCGATCGAGGACGTGGATGCCGATGTCGTACACTGATCCACCGCCGGCCATGGCCGTGGTGGTGAACCAGCCGCCCATGCCGGGGATGCCGCGCCGACGGACCCAGGCAGCCTTGGTGTGATAGATGTTGCCGAACAGACCCTTATCACGCAGACGCGCCAGTTCCTGGGCATGACCGTCGAAACGCTGGTTGAAGCCCATCATCAGCAGCTTGCCGCTTTTGCGGCCGGCGTCGCGCATCTGCAAGGCGCTGGCGAGATTGGTCGCCGGCGGCTTTTCGCAGAGCACGTTGAGGCCGTTCTCCAAGGCCTCGATGGCCACTGGCGCATGCAGCGAGTTCGGCGTGCAGACACTGATCGCGTCGAGCTTTTCGGCCTTGCGCATATCGGCGAGCGAGGCGTAGGCGGTGACCTTGTGGTTCTCGGCGAACGTGCTGCGCGCAGTTTCGAATGGATCGGCAACGGCTACGACCTCGCAACCGGCGGCGCGCAGTCCTTCGACATGCGACTTGGCGATGGCGCCGGCGCCAACGATGCCGATGCGCGGGGTAGTGATCGGAGAAGATGCGACGGACATGACGACCTCGGACGTAAATCGCGGATTGGCCTCTGTGGGCGAGGTTCAGTGTGCCCATGTGGAAGGGCTCTCAAACGCTTTTATGAGTAGGGTAGACCGTTGGGGGATTACAGGTTGGCCCCTGGCCCCTGGCCCCTGGCCCCTGGCCCCTGGCCCCTGGCCCCTGGCCTCTGGCCCCTGGTCCCTGGCCCCTGGCCCCTGGTCCCTGGCCCCTGGTCCCTGGCCCCTGGTCCCTGGCCCCTGGTCCCTGGCCCCTGGTCCCTGGCCCCTGGTCCCTGGCCCCTGGCCCCTGGTCCCTGGTCCCTGGCCCCTGGCCCCTGGTCCCTGGTCCCTGGCCCCTGGCCCCTGGCGGCCAATGGCGTTCAGTTTAGGAAATGAGGGCATCTGCCACCAGATGCCCTTTTCACGTTATCCTCGAACGAATTACTGACTGAGAATCTTATCGCACGCCGCCCGGAAGCGGTCGGCGAGTTCATCCATGCGTTCGCGGGGCACATGCCCGATGTCGCGCCACTTCTGTTGCAGTTCGATCACGTCGTCCTTGAACCACCGCGCATTTTCCTGCTTCGACAATTCTTCGACTTCGTTGATCAGGGCATCCTTCTTCACCGCGTTCTCGAGGCGCTGGGCATCGAGCTCGGCGAGGTAGGGCTTGAGGATCGCGTAGACGCGATCGCAGGCGGTGCGCCATTTGTCCCAGATGACATCGGCCTGGTCCTTGGGCACGTGACCGATGGCCTTCCAGGACTGCTGCAAACGCTTGATCTCGGCCATCAGGCTGTTGGGTGCGCGGCCGCCTTCGGCCTGCGTAGCGAGGTCCTCGACGGCGACGATCAGCCCCAGCTTTTTGGTCAGGTTCTCACCGTGCTCGGCGTTGCGTGCCGTGAGGTGCTGACGGTGCTTGGCGAAATAGGCATCGCAGACATCGCGGTAGCCGCGCCACAGCTCGGCGTCGTTTTCGCGAGGGACCGGGCCGATGGTTTTCCATTCGGCCTGGATCGCCTTGATGCGCTCATGGGCCGTACGCTTGGCGAGCTGATCGGCGGGGCTGCCGCTCATGCCGATGGTTTCGGTGGTGGTCAGAGCTTGCAGCTCGACCAGCAGCGCCTGCTTGCGCGCGAGGTTGCTCAGGCGCTGAGCATCGAGCTCGGCGAAGTACGGCCGGCAGCGCTCGAATTGCGCATCACAGGCAGCCTTGAAACGGCCCCAGGCCTCTTGGCCCTTGTCGCGCGGCAGGGGCCCGAGTTGTTTCCACGCCTGATGCGCTTGCTTGATGCGGTTCGCAACCTCGGGCAGCTCGCTGAGCTCGGCGAGGGCCTGGGCCTGTGTGATCAACGTCTCGGCGTGGGCGAGGTGGGTGAAGCGTTCCCAGTCTTCGGCTTCGCGGGTGGCGTTGACCGGCATGAAAGCCTGGTCGAGGGCGGCGCGGAAGCGTTCACGCAACGGCTGCGAGAGCTCGAAACGCAGCGGGCCGACGGCCTTCCACCGCGCTTGCAGTTCCTTGCAGGCGGTAGCGTGCGGGGCCACGGCGGTGGACTCGGGCAGCGGACCGAACGCGTCGGCGGCGGCGGCCAGGGCCTCGGCTTCGACGACCAAGGCTTGGAGGGTTTTCACCCGTTCCTGGGTCTGATCCTCGCGTTGTTCGCGACGCTCCTTGCCGGCGTTCTTCCACGCCGCATAGGCGTCGGTGAAACGCTTGCGGCGCGGATCGCTGTCGCGCAGATCGCCGGCGAGATTCGACCATTCCTTATGCAAGGTCTGAAAGGTGAACTTGGCCTCGCGGCCGCCCAGGACGAGAGCCTCGGCCTGTTCACCGATCGCCGTCAGGCGCGCCTCGGCTTCGGGCGTGAGAGTGACCTCCGGGCGTGGGGCGCGCAGCGCGTACTCGTCGCGATCGGCGCCATATGTCTGAGCCTGCGCGACGGGATAGACCCGCGCCAATTCGCGTTCGCAGCGCTGCTGCAGCGCAGACATCGTCTCCGCTGGCAGATCACCGAGAGCGGCCCAGCGTGCGAGCGCTTCCTGACGCTTGGCGGCGGCCGCATCGGCCTCGACCGGTGCCGCGGCCGCGAGCTCGATCAGGAAGGCTTCACGGGCGCTGGCGACCGCTGTCAACCGTGCCTGCTCGGCATCGCGACGGGCGAGGAAGTCGTTGCGAATGCGTACGAAACGCGCGTCGAGCGCAGTAGTCTCGTCATCCATGGCCTGGGCATCGCGAGCCGCGATCCAGGTCGGCAGCAACGCTTCGAAGGCGGCGGTAGCACGCGCCCAATCGGTGGACACGCCGAGCTTGACGGCTTGCTCCAGCAACGGCGCAAGGGCCTTGCGGCGGGCCTGGCGGAGCTGTTCAGCAGAGGGCTTTTCGGCTTCGCGCTCGAGGGCTTCGCCACGAGCCGCGGCCACCTGGCGCACCGCCGCGACCTTGGCCTTGCGGGCGATGTCCTTGAGCAGCGAACGCTTGTCGATCCGCGTCACGGCCTGCTGCGCCAGATCACCGGCGCCATCCTGGATTGCGACCAGTGTCAGCAGCGCCGGGCTGAGTTCCGGCTGGACCATGAATTTGGCGAAGGCCGCCGCCCGCACGCCGGCATCAGCGGCCTGCACGCTCAACTCGGCGAGGGTCTTCTGATCGGTAACGTGCTCGAGGAACAGCCGGCAATCGGCAAGCGGCTTGGCCCGCAGCCACTGATCGGCGACGCCCGAGAGGCGCTCGGTGGCGATGCGCTTCACCGCCGGATCGGCGAGCTTCTGCAATTCGACCAGACGCGGAATGTCATTGATGCGCAAGGCGGCGGCGGCGCGTACGCGCGGATCGCTATCGCTGCGCACGAGCTCGGCGAAGAGGCCCTGCTGCTCGTCGGTCAGGCCGCCGAGGGCGGTGAGCCGCACTTCCGGGTCGCGATGCTTCCACTTTGGTCGACCGAATCCGAGAAATCCCATGGTATGTCCTACGTCGTGCGTTGCAGTCTTGTACGCCGGCAGGACGGCGTTCACAGACGAGCGCGCCCACCGAAGTACCCGGTAAAGGGGAGGAAGTGTCAATCCCCCTCGGCAAACACAACCTTTGCCGGCGTTTGTTCAGTAGCGATTCGGCGAGTAGGAGGCCGGCCGGGCGTCGTTGGGTGCCTCCGCCTGGACCTCTGCCGGCGCCACCAGCAAGACCTGCTCACCACGCCGTACCAAATACTGTGGATGAGCGGTGGTCGAACCGGGTAGAGCCACGACTTCGATTTCGACTTCGACTGGCGTCGGCATCGACTTCGGTATCGACTGCGGTCCAGGCAGCGGCTGGCTGCGCGAAGCGCTGGCACTTGGCGCCGGGACGGCCGAGATCGGAGTTGCCGCGGCCACTGTTGCCGCGGCCGGAGTTGCCGCGGCCACGGTTGGCGCTGACGGAACCACCACCGGGTCATGCGCGGCCAATGCCCACCACCCGCCGCCGATCAGCATTGCCGCCGCCGCTGCTGCCGGCAGGAATCGCGGCCAGCGCGGGCGTAGGATCTGCGGCGCCGGCGCCTGAGCCATCTTCGTCAGGCTCAAGGCGATCAGGTCATGACTGACCAGGCTCTGCTGGCAGCGCTCGCAATCAGCGAGGTGTAGGAATACCGCCGGATCACCAGCCGCGTCGAGCGTGCCGTCGGCGACCAGTGGCAACAAGGCCTCGACGTCATCACAGGTGAGATGGCTCACAGATCACCCTGGATGATGTCTTCGAGTTGTTCCTTCAGGCGCGCCCGCCCGCGGCAGAGTCGGACCTCGACGGCCTGTCGGCTGATCCCCAGACGGGCGGCGATGGCCTCGTGATCGAGGCCTTCATCGACCCGCAAACGCAGGACTTCGCGCTGACTCTCGGGCAATTCGGCAAGCGCCCGGCGGACCGCGGCGAGGCGCTCGTTGGCCATGAAGCATTCTGCCGGATTGCGCCCGAGATCGCCCCCGGCGCTGAGCTGAGCAAGGTGTTCGCTGGGCGTCGTCGGACGTCGGTCCTGAGCCCGCAACCAATCGAGGCAGGCATTCCGCGCGAGCTGGAACAACCAGCCGCGAATAGCCTGCGGATCGCGTACGCTGTCGATGCGACGCATGACCTTGAGGCTGATCTCCTGGAACAGGTCATCAACCGTCGTCGCATGGTGTACGTAGCGCGCGATAGTACGACGCAGGGCCTGCTCTTCACGCAGCAAGAGGGCGGTGGCTTCGTCGACCACGGGCGCCGAAGGTGCAGGAGCGACGGAAAGCGAGGGACTGATCTCGGTCACTCCAAGCCACCGCAGCGGAAGGGTCGTGGTTGCCATGAAGGACTTTGACGGCACATCTCATCAAACCTTACGGCTCGTTTAACTGGTCGAGCCTATTGATGTCGCGGACTGACGCCTGGGTGCGCAGGATGGCGACCGCCTTGGCCCGCGCCTGCTCCCGGCGTTGCAAATCTTGTACACGCTCGATCTCGCCGCTGACCTCGTCAAAGGTTCGAATCTGGGCGGCCTTGCGCTCTGCGCACAGCACCAGGCACCACGTCGTACCGACGTTGAATGGTGTCGATACCGCACCGGGCTCGAGGGC
>JBILBP010000206.1:0-5223 GCA_044353645.1 Planctomycetota bacterium
ATGGGGCCGACGATGGATTCGCAGATCGCCCGTGCCGTCTTCGCCGCCTGTATCGCTGCCGGTGGGAAGCTTGGCGTCGATGCCGCCTGGCTGGTCGAGATTGCCGCGATCGCGCAGCGTCTGCCGCCCGACCGGGTCGGCAGCCAGGGGCAGTTGTTGGAATGGATGGATGAATATATCGAGGCCGAACCGGGTCACCGTCATATCTCCCATCTGTTCGCCCTGCATCCGGGTGCTGCGATCACCCCGCAGGGGACGCCGGCGCTGGCCAAGGCCGCCGCCGTCACGCTCGAACGCCGGCTGCAGCAGATCGTCGGTCGCAACACTGGCTGGAGCACGGCCTGGATCATCAACTGCTGGGCCAGGCTCGGTGAGGGCGAGCGGGCCTGGGACGGTATCCGCGAGTTCCTTTCCCAGTCGACCTTGGGCAACCTGTTCTGCCTTTGCCCGCCCTTCCAGATCGACGGCAATTTCGGTCTGACCTCGGGCATCACAGAAATGCTCCTGCAGTCTCACGCGGAGGTGATCGCCATACTGCCGGCCTTGCCTAGCGCCTGGCCGGAGGGTCAGGTTCATGGTTTGCGCGCTCGCGGTGGCTTCACCATCGACATCTCCTGGAGTCAGGGTCGCCTGACCCGGCTGAGCGTGGTGGCGGATCATGCCGGGATGTGCCGATTGCAGCTGCCGGCGGGCGCCTCCGTGATGTCTCCGCAGCTTCCTGCTGCGAACAGCGCACGGGATGATGATCAGCTGGTCTTCGCGATGGTACCTGGTCAGACCTGTTCCTTCATCGTCAGCGGGATAGTGCCCCAAGAAGTGGTCTAAGTCCGTAGACCAGAAAATCCGTCAAACGGCGGTCATCGATGCCGCTTGCCGGGTATTGGCCGAGGTCGTCGGATGGATCGATCTGCGCACTCGCCTGCACGCTCCTCGAATCGGGCCGCGAGCAGACAACCGTCGTCGCCAGCCGACCGGGCTATGCCAGCCCGTGCGAATTCAGGTCTCAGTTCCGCCAGTGGATGGGAATGTCGCCGCAGGCGTGTCGCGGCGAACGGATTTCTTCCGCTGCGACGCTGGGCTGGTGGGCTTGATCTCCTTAGCTTTCAGGAGGTGCAGATAACGGCGGCAGAAGCGATGGGCTTCGTCGCGGACGTATTGCAGCAGTTTGAGGCCCGGATCACGCCGGCTGAGGCGCAGTTCCTCGCCACTCGGACGGATGATGGTCTCCTCGGCCTTGGCCAGACCGACGACGCAGGGCAGGTTCACGCCGGCTTCGCGCAGGGCATCCATGGCCATCTTCACCTGCCCGTGGCCGCCATCGATCATCACCACGTCGGGCAGTACGGCGCCCTCATCGCGCAGGCGGCGATAGCGGCGGCCGACGACCTCGCGCATGGCTGCAAAATCGTTATTGCCGGGATTTCCGTCCTCGCCCTCGACCTTGAAGCGCCGATAGCCGTCCTTGTTGGGCACCCCGGAGACGAACTGCACCTGGGCGGCGACCACATGCGTGCCCATGAGGTGGGCGATGTCGAAGCCTTCGATGATTTTCGGTGGCGCCGCCAATCCGAGATGCTGCTGCAAGGAGAGCATCCCCGAGTGCAGGTCGATCACCGGCGCATCGGGTTCGTCATAATCCTTGAGATTGCCGCGTTGCTTGAGGCGCTCGAGGGCGGTGAGCTGATCGCGGCAGCGGGCAGCCTCTTCGAAGTGCAGGGTGGCAGCATGGGCTTTCATGCGCGCGGTCAGCGCCGCCACCACTTCGGCCTTGCCGCGTCCGGATAGAAAAGCCCGCAAAGCGCGGACATCGTCAAGGTAGTCGGATTTGCCGATGCGCAGGGTGCAGGGGGCCGAACAGCGTTTGATATGCCAGTTGAGGCAGGGGGTAAAGTGCCGGCGGAGAGGATCGCCCTCGCGGATATCCAGGTCGCAGACGCGGAAGCGGAACACCCGCTGCAGGAAGTGGAAGGCGCGATACAGCTCGGTGGCGGAAGTAAACGGTCCGATCAAGTCGACATTGGCGGTGGCGGCATCGCGGGTGCAGAAGACCTTGGGGAATTCCTCGCGCGAGATGGCGATCAAGGGAAAGCTCTTATCGTCCTTGAGCTTCACGTTGAAGCGCGGCTGCAGATCCTTGATCAAGCTGTTTTCGACCAGCAGCGCTTCGACTTCGCTGTCGGTCTCGATCAGTTCGAGGTCGATGACCTCGGCAACCAGGCGCAGGGTCCGCGAGGGATGGCCGGCCTTGTCCTGGAAATAGGAGGCCACGCGCTTGCGGAGGCTCTTGGCCTTGCCCACGTAGATCACCCGGGCCTCGGCATCCTTGTAGAGGTAGCAGCCGGGTCGGTCGGGGAGATTGGCGAGTTTCTCAGCCAGTGCGGGGGACATCACCGGCGTTCAGCCCGCCGCATCGTCGGTGGAAAAGAAAGCGTCTTCGTCCTCTCCGGGGGCGTTCCATTCGGCGAGGTGGTTGGCGTACTGGGCGAGGGCAAGGTTGTGGTTGGCGGCATCGCTGATCCAGCGCCGGGCGTCCTTCACTAGGCGTCGCTCATCGCTCAGCGACAGCTGTCCGGTGAGCACCCGCGTGCGTAGGAAGACGAGGTAAGTGTCGAGCGCGTCGCACATGCAGTAGTCATCGATGCGCTCACGCTCGCCGCGTTCCCAAAGCTCTTGCACCATGTCGCCCTTGGTGCCCATCTTGCCCGCGCCCCCGACCAGGCGCGAGACCAGGTTGAGGCCGCCGTTGATGCTGGTCGCACCCTGGTTACCGAGGAAATCCTGGAGGTCGAGATGCGCCTGGGTGTTGAAGCGATTGCGCGGCTGCTGGTACTGACTGCCGACGGCGTTGAACCACGCCGGCACGGCGATGCCGTAGCGATAGGCGGCGAGCTCCAAGACCGGCAGATCGAAGAAGCGGCCGTTGAAGGTCACGAGGGTCGGCTTGTCATAACCCAGCCAGCCCTTCCAGAATTGGCGGGTGATGATGTGCGGGCGGAATTTCGGACGATCGAGGGTACGGACCTCGTGCAGCGCGAAATCACCGCCGACCTTGGCGATGGCTACCGACACCGGCACGTGAAATGTATGGGCTACGAAATCACTTTTGCCGGCCGAACTCTCGAGCAGGCGCGCGCGCTCCTTGGCCACCGCCTGCGCCGGGCTCAGGTGTGGTTCGTCGGGAAAACGCACGCGCTGCACGAGGCGGCCATCGACCACCGTCTCGATGTCGAAGATCAGATACGCCGGCCGGTCGCTCATGCGCTCTCCCACGCCAGGAGCAGCTTGCTCAGCAGCTCGTCGATCTCGCTGGCGCTGATGATCAGCGGGGGCGCCAAACGCAGGGTGTTGTTGGCGCTCGGGCCGACGATCAGGCCTTGCGCTCGGGCGGCGGGGATCAGCCGCGTCGACGGATTTTCGGGCAGTTGCACGCCGCAGAGCAGGCCCCGGCCGCGGATGTCGAGGGCCTCGGCGCCGAAGACCTGCGCCAGCCCCGCCTGCAGGCGCTGGCCCATGGCGCTGACGTGGGCGTTCATCGCCGGGGTCAGCACCGTCCGCGCGACCACCAGGCCAGCCGCACATGCGAGGGGGTTGCCGCCGAAGGTCGTGCCGTGCAGGCCAGGTTTGAAGAGGTCGGCCTTGGCCCCGCAGACGATGGCGCCGATGGGCACGCCGCCGCCCAGGCCCTTGGCCAGGGTCATGATGTCGGGCACGATACCTTCGTGCTGATAGGCGAAGTTGCTGCCGCTACGGCCCATACCGGTCTGCACCTCATCGACCACCAGGAGGGCTCCATGCCGATCGCAGAGGGTGCGCAGGGCGCCGAGGAATCCCGGCGGTGCGGGAACCACGCCGCCTTCGCCTTGGATCGGCTCGATGAAGACCCCGGCGATGTCATCGGCACCCTGGGTAAAAGCCGCGTTGACCGCCGCGAGGTCACCGAAGGGCAGAAACTCGACCGCCGCCAGGGGTGCGAATGGTTCCCGGTACGTGGGATTGGCAGTGAGTGCCAGCGCGCCGAGGGTCCGCCCGTGGAAGCCGCCGGCGAAGGCGATCAGCCGCTGCTTGCGTCCGCCATGGATCTGATTCCCCCACAGTCGCACCAGTTTGATGGCGGCTTCATTGGCTTCGGTGCCGGTATTGCAGAACATCACCTTGCCCGGAAAGGAGCCTTCGACGAGCAAGCGCGCGAGCTCTTCCTGTTCATCAACTGTATAATAGTTCGAGACGTGGGTGACCGCCGCCGCCTGTCTGCAGATGGCCTCGACTAGCTCGGGGTGGCCATAGCCGAGGGCATTGACGGCGACACCGGCGAAGGCATCGAGGTAGGCAGTCCCAGAACTATCATACAAGTAACATCCTTGCCCACGAACGAAGCGTATCGCTGACCGATTATAATTGTGGACCAAGTACGATTCGGGTTGCGATGACGGTGCGGACATGTGGTTTCCGTGATGCCTGACGGGCTGGCTGCCCGGGTCCGTAGCTTTGCATAGGGACACGGGATGCAATCGTGCAAAGGAACGTCCATTTACACTGAACGGGTTCGACACTAGGGTAATTCTAGCCTGGAAATAACTGGCCGATATGGAGTCTGAGTTCTCTATGGTTGATGTCTCTGAATGCTCCCCCCCAGGGTCACCGTCATCAATACCCGCGGTTGAGCCGTCGGTGCCGCGGTTCTCGCGTTGGCAACGTTGGTTCATTCCCGCGGCAACGATGACGCTGCTGGCTGATCTACTTTCGAAATCGCTGATCTTCGCCAATGAATTGGCACTCGAACACCTGTCCTGGATCCGCCTGGCCTACAATCAGGGCGTGGCCTGGAGTCTCTTTGCAACCTATCCCTGGCTGGTGGTCGGAGTCACGGTGGTCTTGATCCCGCTGCTCACGTGGGTGTGGTGGCGGCACTACCGCCGCGTCGGGGCCGGCGAAAATCTCGCCTTCGGGCTCGTTCTTGGCGGCGCCGCCGGCAATGGCGTGGATCGTATCGGCATGGCGGCAGGGTCCCTGCCCGGCGTGCGCGATTTCATCCATGTCGACCTGGGTTTCGCGCCCTTCCATCCCTGGCCGACGTTCAACGTGGCTGATTCGGGTATATGCATAGGTTTCGCGTTGCTGGTATTGTTGTCCTTCCGGCCCGTGGCCGTTCATCCCGCTGCCGCGAATGTGGCTTCCCCCCAGGTCTGAACTGATCTTATGCGCTACCATCCAGCCCGTAAGGAA
>JBILBP010000019.1:0-16954 GCA_044353645.1 Planctomycetota bacterium
GGGGCGGTAGCGGTCGGCGACATGGACGCCGCCATCGGCGCCGCGCAGACGGCCTTCCGTGAGTGGCGGCTGATGCCGGCGCCGCTGCGGGGAGTGCTCGTGCGCCGCATCGGCGAGCTGGCGCGGGGGCGCAAGGACGAGCTGGCGGCAGTGATCGTGCGCGACATCGGCAAGACGCCCAGCGAAGCCCGGGGTGAAGTCCAGGAGTGGATCGACATGGCCGAGTTCGCCGTCGGCCTCTCGCGCCAGCTGCATGGCCTGACCATCGCCAGCGAGCGCCCGGCGCATCGCCTGCTCGAAACCTGGCAGCCTTTGGGAGTCGTCGGGGTTATCACCGCCTTTAACTTTCCGATGGCGGTGTGGGCCTGGAATGCCCTGCTGGCCCTGGTCTGCGGCAATACCGTGGTCTGGAAACCCTCGGAAAAATCTCTGCATAGCGCGCTGGCGGTGCACGCCCTGGCGCAGCAGGCCATCGCCGAACTGGACTACGATCCGCAGCTGCTGCAGCTGGTGTGCGGCCCGGCCGAAGCCGGCGCGACGCTCGCCGCCGATGCCCGCGTGGCCCTGGTTTCGGCCACCGGCTCGACGCGCATGGGCCGGGCGGTGGCGACCACCGTCGCCGCCCGCCTTGGCCGCAGCCTCCTTGAACTCGGCGGCAATAATGCCGCCATCGTCACCCCCAGCGCCGATCTCGAGCTGGCGCTGCGCGCGATCACCTTCGCCGGCGCCGGCACCGCCGGGCAGCGCTGCACGACCCTCCGCCGCCTGCTCGTCCATGAGGATGTCTACCCGACCTTGCTGCCGCGCTTGAAGGTGGTCTACGACCGGCTGCCGGTGGGCGATCCGCGCCAGCCCGGAGTGCTGATCGGGCCGCTCATCGATCAGGCCGCGCTCGCCGCCATGCAGGCAGCCCTGACCGCGGCGACGGAGCAGGGCGGGCGGGTGCATGGCGGAGCGGCGCTGAACCTGTGTGGCACCGGGGCCTATGTCCGCCCGGCGCTGGTCGAGATCGCCGCCGAGGCCCCGATCGTGCAAGAGGAGGTCTTCGCCCCCATCCTCTACGTCTCGCCCTATAACGATCTCGCAGTCGCGATCGCCGCCAACAATGGCGTCGCACATGGCCTATCGTCGGCGATCCTCACCAATAACCTGCGCGAGGCCGAGCGCTTCCTCGCCGCCGATGGCAGCGACTGCGGCATCGCCAACGTCAACGTCGGCACCAGCGGAGCAGAAATCGGCGGCGCCTTCGGTGGTGAAAAAGCCAGCGGCGGCGGGCGCGAGGCCGGTTCCGACAGCTGGAAGTCCTACATGCGACGGGTAACCAGCACCATCAACGGCAGCGGCGCCCTGCCGCTGGCGCAAGGCGTGGTTTTCGCAGGCTGAGGCAACATACGGGTCATCACAAGGAACTGACATGCGACCGTGGCTGATCGAACTTGCGAGCTGTCCTTCGACCAACACCTGGGCCCTTGAGCATCATGCGGCCCTGGCGCATGGGGCCTGCGTGTGGACCCAGCAGCAGACCGCCGGTCGCGGTCGCGGCGGTAGCAGCTGGCAGGCTCCCACCGGCGTACTTACGGCTTCGTTCGTTCTCCATCTGAAGACCGCCACCCCGCAGCTCTCACTGGCCGCCGGGCTGGCGGTATGCCACGCCGTCGAGGACCTCTGCCCGGGATTGCGCGTACGCCTCAAATGGCCCAACGATTGCCTGCTGCTGGGGACCGATGGCAGCCCCGGCAAACTCGCGGGGATCCTCTGCGAACGTCCGCATGAGGCTGCGGGCAGCAAAGCCTGCGTGGTCGTCGGCATCGGCCTCAACCTCGATCCACAGTGGACCGCCGATCGCGACGCACTGCTGCTGGCGATCGGTCGCAGCTGTCCGCCGACGTCGCTCGCCGAACACGGCGCGACGGTACCGCCGATGCTCGCTGTGCTCGATGGCCTGCGCCGCTATCTGCTCGAGGCCGCCGGTTTATTGGCGGCGGATCAGTGGCTGCGCATCGTTGAGTCGTGGCGCGAGCGCGATGTGCTGCGTGGACGCGAGCTGACCATCGCCATCGGCAACGAGCAGCTCCGTGGCCTGGGCAGCGGCATCGACGATCAGGGCCGGCTGTGCCTCCAACGCGCTGATGGCCCGGTGGCGTTGACCAGCGGCTCCGTGACGCAGTGGGCCTCTCTACGCCGGGACCTGCGCCCGGACCTGCGCCCGGACCTGAGCCCGAATCAGTGCCCGACGTAGCTCGCGAGCAGGGCCTCGATGCGCTTGAAGACTTCCGCCATGGCCCGCGCATCGGGCAGCAGGGTGATGCGGAAGTGGTCCTTATAGGGCACGTTGAAACCGTGCCCGGGAGTGACCAGGACCTTCTGCTTTTCGAGCAGGTCGAGGGCGAACTTCTGATCGTCGAAGGTCGCCCCCGCCGCCCCCAGGGCCTCGGTCTTCACGCGCAAAAAAGCATAGAGCGCGCCGTTGGGGATGACCCCCGCGAGGTAGGTGCTGGCCTGCAGCCCGGCGATCAGTGCCCGGCGGGTCTCGTACAAGCGGCCACCGGGTTTGGTCAGCTCGTAGATCGACTGGAAGCCGCCAAGAGCGGTCTGCACCGCCCACTGCCCGGGGACGTTGCTGCACAGGCGCAGCGCGCAGAGCAGGTCGAGCGCCTGCAGGTAATCGCGGGCGTGATCCTTGGGCCCCGAGAACGACAGCCAGCCAACCCGCCAGCCGCAGGCGCGATAGACCTTCGACAGGCCACCGAAAGTGCCGCAGAGAGTCTTGCGCACCAGCGTCGCCATGGGCACGAACTCGGCGCCGTCGTAGGTGATCTGATCGTAGATCTCATCGCTGAAGATCACCAGCCCATGCTCCTCGGCGAGCGCGACCATGCTCGTGAGCACGGCCCTGGAATAGACCGCGCCGGTGGGATTGTTGGGGTTGATCACCACCAGCGCCCGGGTGCGCGGGGTGATCAGCGCCGCCAGGGCGGCAACATCGGGCAGGAAGCCGTTGTCCTCAGGGCACGGATAGTGCACCGCCGTGCCGCCGGCGAGATTCGCCGCCGCCGTCCACAACGGATAATCGGGCGAGGGCACCAGGACCTCGTCGCCGGGTGACAGCAGGGCCCGCAAGGCGGCGATAATCAGCTCGGAACAGCCGTTACCGATGAACACCTCATCGACGGTGACGTCCATCACGCCGCGCGACTGCTGCTGCATGACCACCGCTTCGCGGGCCGGAAAGATACCCTTCTGATGGCTGTAGGGGTCGGCCTGCTCGAGGTTCTCGATCACCGCCTTACGCATCGATTCGGGAGCCTTGAAACCGAAGATCCCGGGATTGCCGATGTTGAGCTTGATGATCTCGGCGCCGGCCTTCTCTAATTCGAGGGCGCGCTGGGCGAGCGGGCCACGGATCTCGTAGCGAACTTTGCTGAGGGTCGAACTTGGCGTGATGCGGGGCAGTGGCATGAGGCGAAAAAAGTATCTGATGCCGTACAGAGGAAAGAGGAACGATTCATCATTTGACATTCGTCTCTAAGGTTCCCACGGCTCAGCCGTCGACCAAACAGGACGCCCCCATGACCCCTTCCACCTTCGATGGCTGGTTCACCACCGTGGTTGACCGCTATGAGCGACCGTTAGTAGCGTATGCCCTGCGCTATGTGCATGACCTGGATGCCGCGCGCGACGTGGTTCAGGACGTGTTCATCACCTTGCATGGCTTGGCCGCGCAGGATCAGGAAGGGATGGCGGCGAGACTCGCACCGTGGCTGTTCACGGTGTGCCGCAATCGCTGCATTGACCATCAACGCAGTCACGCTGTCAGCCGGAAGGCAGATACCATGAACCTCGCCACGCAACCCAGTTCCGCCGCCGCTCCCAGTGCGGCGATCGAACACGCCGAAACCCAGAGCCAGGTGCTCGCTGCCCTTCGGCAACTACCGCCCCGACAGCAGGAGGTCCTGCGTCTGAAATTCGAACAAGGTCTATCCTACGCCGATATCGCTGCCGTCACCACCTTATCGGTGACCAACGTCGGCTTTCTCTTATCAACCGGCCTGGCGACTTTGCGCCAGCAACTTGCGGGAGCCCAGTCATGAATCCCAGCCCTGAACAACTGACCGCCTACGCCCTCGGTGAAGGCACTCCCGCTGAGCGCGAAGCCCTCGCCGCCTACCTCGCCACGCATGCCGAGGCCGCCGCCGAAGTCGCCGCCATCAGCGACGTCGCGGCCCTGGTGAGCAGCGAACTGAGCCAGGAGGCCGGCGCTCCCGGACTAGATCCGGAACGCCGCGCCGCGCTCGCGGCCCTGAGTCCGATTCCGGCGCAGCGCCTGATTCCGCCAAAGCGCCTCACGCTGCCGATTATGCATTACATCCTCTGGCCGGGGCTACTCGCCGCTGGTCTGGCGGCGGTGGTCATGCCCGCGATGAATATGACCCGCTCAGGCAGTACCGACACGCGTTACCTCGGACCTCTCGACAAGATCTCGAGCACCGTAGCGGGAGCTGCCGTTCGCAACACGGAAGCCGCGCCGGTAGTCAGCGCTCAGACGTCGAAGAGCGTCGAGGCGGTTAAAGGATTCGCACCAGGGGGACCTTCAGTCGGTATTGCCCCGCCGACTTCTGAAATGGAGGCGGTTGAAGGGTTCGCACCAGGGGAACCGATAGTCGCTATTGCCCCGGCGATTTTGGGAATGAGCGAAGGCGCGGTGCCCGGCGGCGCCGGCGTTAGAGGATTCGCACCAGGGGAACTGATATTCGGTATTGCCCCGCCGATTTTAGGAATGAGCGAAGGCGCGGAGCCCGTCGCCGCCGGCGAAGCCTATCCCACCTTCGCGGCAGACGGCTGGCACCGCGTCAGCGCCGCCAGCGACGATGGCAATCGCTGGTCGACCCTGGGCGCCGATGTCGACACTGCCAGCTACGCCAACGTGCGGCGCTTCCTGTATAGCGGTCAATTGCCGCCCAGCGATGCCGTGCGCACCGAAGAGCTGCTCAACAGCTTCGACTACGACTACCAACCGCCGCGCGGACGCAGCACGCCCTTCGCAGTGCTGCCAGAAGTCGGCCCTGCACCCTGGGCCAGCGATCATCAGCTGGTGCGCATAGCCTTGAAAGGCTATGAGCTCGATCGCGCCTCGCGGCCACCGGCCAACCTCGTGTTCCTCGTCGATGTCTCGGGATCGATGAACCAGCCGACCAAGCTGCCCCTGGTGCAGCGCGCGCTGACCCTGCTCACGCAGCAATTGCGCCAGGATGATCGCGTCGCGATCGTCACCTATGCCGGGGCTGCCGGCGTGCGTCTGCAGCCGACCTCGGTCGAGAACCGCGAGCGCATCCAAGCCGCCATCGACGGCCTCAGCGCCGGTGGCGGGACCAACGGCGCTGGCGGCATCCGCATCGCCTACGACCTCGCCAAACGCGACTTCATCCGCGGTGGGGTCAATCGCGTAGTGCTGTGCACCGACGGTGATTTCAATGTCGGTGTCTCCTCCCGCGAAGAGCTCGAAGGCCTGATCACCGAGCAGGCCCGCAGCAATGTCTTCCTCACCGCCCTCGGTTTCGGTATGGGCAACTACCACGACTCCACCCTGCAGGTGCTCGCCGACAAGGGCAACGGCCACTACGCCTACATCGACAGTGAAGCCGAGGCTCGCAAGCAGATCGTCGAGGGCGGCACGGGCATGCTCGTGACCATCGCCAAGGACGTGAAGCTGCAGGTCGAGTTCAATCCCAGTCGCGTCGGGGCCTGGCGCCTGCTCGGCTATGAGAAGCGCCATCTCGAGCACCAGGATTTCAGCGATGACCAGAAGGACGGCGGCGAGATCGGCGCCGGCCACAGCATGACCGCGCTCTATGAGATCATCCCCGTCACGCGCGATGTCGGTCTGCCGACCCCGCGCTATGCGGCGGAAGGGGTCGCACGTTCACGCGCGGAAGCGCCCGCGGCAGCGGTGAGCGGCGGCGAATTGCTGACCGTGAGCCTGCGCTGGAAACTGCCCGAAGGCGCCACCAGTACGGCGATCGCCATCCCGGTCAGCGCACATGGTGGGCAAGCGAGCAACGACTTCCGCTTCGCCACCGCCGTCGCCGAGTTCGCGCAGTCCTTGCGTGGGGTCGAGGGCCCGTGGTCGCTGGAGCGCGCCCTGAGCACCGCCCAGGCCACCGCCGGCGAGGACCCCGGGCGTCGCGAATTCATCGACCTGATCCGCAAAGCCCAGCAATTGCAGCGCTAAAAGATGACCTTGCGATCACCCGCCACGGAGATCCGTGGCGGGTGATCTTATTCAATCCTTCTCTTGAGGCGCGAATGGTGCTCCTACGCTGAAACAACTATGACCGCCCATCTGAATGCCCTGATCCGTGATGTTCCCGACTTCCCCAAAGCCGGGATCATGTTCAAGGATATCACTCCCCTGCTGGGCAATCACGCGGCCTTGCTCGAGGCCATCGACTTGCTCGCCAAGCCGTATTTCGGCAAGGGCATCACCAAGGTCGTGGGCATCGAGAGCCGCGGCTTCATCCTCGCTCCCAGCGTTGCCATGGCCATCGGGGCCGGCTTCGTGCCGGTGCGCAAACCCGGCAAGCTGCCGTGGACCTCGATCAAAGAGAGTTACGGCTTGGAATACGGCAAGGACACCATCGAGATCCACGAGGATTCGGTGACCGCCGACGACCTGGTGCTGATCGTCGATGATGTGCTCGCCACCGGTGGCACCGCCGGCGCCGCCGTGTCGCTGATCGGGCGCCTCGGCGCCCGTGTTTATGGCTGCGCTTTCCTCATCGATCTCGCCTTCCTCGGCGGGGCCGCCAAGCTCAGCTGCCCGACCACCAGCGTCCTGCAGTACGCCTGAGCACGCTCCCTCAGCGCCAGCGCACGCAAAGCCCCAGCGCACGCAAAGCCCCAGCGCGCTTACAGCGCCATACGATGCCAGCGCAGGTAGCCGATGGTGGCAGTGACGCCGATGATGCCCACCGCCAGGAATACCGGCTGAGCGCCGGCGCTCACCAGCAGCCGCGCCAGCAGGCCGACGGCCAGCAACGGCAGCAGGGCCCACAGCACTGATTTCGCCCCGACCACCGGCAGGCGCGTACGATCGATCCAGCGCACGAAGCGCGGCAGACCGTAGAGCAGGCAGAGCAGCGGCAGCAGCGCCACCGCGATACGATAGCAGAGGATCTGATAGCGCCGTTTGGCATGGGTTGCGATCAGCTCGTCACTGGTCCGCGAATCGTCGGCACGCAGTACGTTGATCAACGCCTGGCGATCGAAACGGAGCTCAAAGCCGAGCTCCGCCGGCCGAGCCTTGGCGAAAGCCTGCTGAGTCTCGCCTTCGACGACCACGCCATCGATGAGCATCCAGCCGTCACCCTCCCAGATGAGGCGCTGGGCGCTGAGCATGCGCCGCGAGCTGTCGGCACGGAATACCGCGATGTTGCCGAAGATCGCCGCCGCCGGTCGGCCGTTGGCGGCACTCCACAGGCTGGCGCCAGAACGCCAACCGGCAGCGCGATCACGATCGAGACGCAGGTCGCCCTTGCCGGACATCGCCAGCTCTAGGCGATCGGTCAAGGGCATCAGCCGCGGGGCGACCTGATCATTGATCAGGAACGAAGCCGCGCCGGTGACGAGGCCGAGGATCATGAATACCCGGAAGACCCGCGCCGGAGCGATGCCGGCCGCGCCCAGCGCCGTCAAGGTACCCTGATTGATCAGTGGCGCCGCCGTCAGCATCGCCGCCACCAAGGTCGACAGCGGCAACCAGGTACCGATGAAGGTCGGCAGGCGCACCGCTTCATAGGCCAGGAAGATCCACCAGCGCGCCGAGAACAAGGCCGACAGATAGGATCCGACCTGGGCGATGAAATCGCCGAGCATGATCAGGAAGGTGCCGAGAAAGAGCACCAGCAACCAGCGTTGCAGGCCGATGGCGATGAGGTGCCGATCGAGGATCTTCATCTCCACACCCGCCGCATCCGCCGCATCCGCCGCATCCGCCGCAATAGGCCGATGATCACCGCCAGGACCAAGCGCAAGGCTTTGCTCACCACCGACAGCGGCCGCGCCAGGAGGTCGCGAGCGCGCTCGGGCCGCGCCAGCATCCACCAGCCGGCGCCGGCGAGGAGCAGTCCCGGACCCCAAAGGAGGATCCCCGGGTCCATCTGCCGCACATAGGGATTGGATTTGACGAAGCCGATCGCCGGATACGTCGCCAGAGCCACGACCACGACGACCACGGCGATGCCCGCGAGACCCTCGCTCAAAGCCACCACCAGTCCCAGGCCGGCGGCGAACAAGGCATAGGCGAACACCGCCACCGGCAGGTAGGCACGCAGGTGGAAGGTCAGGCGGGCGTTATTGAACCGCGACACCTGATCGCGCTCGCTGCCCGGTCCGGCATGCGGGCCAGCCGCGAGCAGCGCCAGCACCGCCGGCGTGGTCATCGCGTCGGGCTCGGTATCCAGGACCATGCTGCGGTTATCGGGCTGGATGATGTAGTGCGTAGCTTCGCCGGCGAGCAGATCGCCGTTGCTGCGCACCTGGATGAAGCGCACGTCTTCGAGACGAAATTCGATGCTGCGTTCGGTCAGCGCCCACTCCGCGCGCGGGGCGTACACCGCGAGGTCGCCGCTGGCATCGGTGCGCCGGATGTAGACATCGGTCAAGCGCCGGCCTTCGACATTCTCGGCCCACACGCTCAGGCCATCCTGCTCGCGGATCGGCTTACGATCGGCGACCTTGGTGGCGATCGCGGCCTGGAACAAGCGTCCGAGATTCGCGCGCAGGCTGCTGGTCGCCACCGGTAACGCGACATGCGCGAGCACCGCCACCAGCAGGGCGACGACGACCACGAACTTCCACATGCGCAGGATCACCCGTCGGGGATCGACGCCGGCGGCGGCGAGGGCCTGGAATTCTCCGGCCCGAACCATGCCGCCGATGGCAACCAGCAAAGCCGTCGACGAGGCCAGCGGCACCGCGATCGGCAGCGCCAGGAGGATGAAGGTCGGTATCACCCCGAGCAAGGCTTCCGGGGGCACGCCACGCCCGATGAAGGTCCCCAGCTGGCCACCGATGACGACGCCGATGAAGATCGCCAGCAGCAGTCCGAAGCGCGTCGCGACCTTGCTCAGGACATAGCGATCGAGGGTTTTCATGCGCTGACAGCAGCGGGGAGCGCGACCGAGGTCGAGACCGGGAAGGCCCGCCCGGGCAGGCGCCGCAGCGCCCAGGTCCGTTCGGGTAGATCCGCCGCCCGCCCGTGGATAGCCTCGACCAGCGGCAGCACCGGGCCGGCCTCGGCGAGACGCGGCAGCAGGTGTGCAAGCACGCCGGCGAAGACCCCGCCCTCGACCTCGGCGTGCAAGGTCGCGCAGCGCACCACGGCCTCGCTGCCCAGGACCTCGTGGGCAAGAGCCGCACCCAGGTCGGCCTCGCCGCTGATGCCCAGGGGCAGCAATTCCTCGAGGCAGGCCCCGGTGCCGGGGAACTGCGGCAGGCGCATCAGACCCAGAGGCGTGCGCAGACGGCAGGCCGGCGAGCCGCGCAGATCGCTGGCGTAGGTGAACGGAAAGGTGTCCTGAAGCTGCAACGACTGCGGCGTGGTCATCCACGCCGGCGCACGGATGCCCTGGGCATCGTGGCCGGTGAGCTGGCGGAAGGCCTCGCAGGCGCGCGTGAAGTGGGCACGGATGCGATGGCTCTTGAAGCGCGGGAGATCATCCTGCCAAGCGCGATGATCCCAGGCGTGGACGGCGGCTTCGTGCCCTTCGGCCTCGATGCGGCGCACGAGCTCGGGAAAGGCGGTGGCGATCGGACGCGAAGGCAGCACGGTGCCCGAGAGGATGGTGCGCCAGCCGTACAGTGACGGCGCGCCGGTACCGATCATCTTGCGCAAAAAACGCGGACTGCGCAGCACCGGGATGATCGCCCGCCCGGAACGGTCGGGGCCCAGGGAGAGGAAGAACGTCGCGCGCACGCCATGGACCTTGAAGGCCTCGAGCAGACGCGGCACCCCCAGGCGCATGCCGTCGTGGGTGTCGACGTCGACCGACAACGCCAGCGGAGCAGGACCGGTCACGGTGCTGCCGGTGCTGCCGGTGCTGCCGGTGCTTCAGGTGCTTCCGGAATCCCCGGCAGGTTGGTCACCAACACGGTTTTGCGTACGTGGTCGACGGGGTACAGGGTCATCCCCAGGTCGGTGAATTCCCGCTGCTCGTTGACGTTGCACACGATCCACATGCGTTGGCTGCCCTTCCAGGCCGCGGGCAGGCTGGTTCTCGAGAACAGCCACGGATGCTGCGGTAAAGTATCACCGGAAACCTCGTAGGGATTCGCGGGGAACGGGGCCTGGGGTTCGACCTCCGCAAAATGCCCCATGCCCAATTCGCGGGTGCGACCATAGACGTACAAACGGCGATGGAGGGTATGCGCCAATTCATAATCATGGACGCCATCCACGGTCACCACCACCGGGTCGCGGGGGCCGCCATACTTCTGGACCACGGTCATCAGCCGCGAGCCGTCGAGGTCGATGACCATGCGATCGACCTGGGGCAGCAGCAGGATGACGAGGACGGTCAGCGATCCGCCGAGCACCGCCAGGGAGCGCAGGAGCCGACCCTTCACGGCGGCAATGCAGGACCACACCAGCCCGCCGACCAGAAACATGATCGCCAGCTGGGCGATTGGCAGGTAGGACCAGTTAACGTTGTTGAGGTTGGCATCGTCGTGCGCACCGAGGACCCAGGTCAGACCGAAGAACGCCAAGGTGATCGGCTGGTGATGCTCGCCGGCTTCCTCCATCGCCAGGACCACCCAGGGCGCCCCCGCGATGGCCACCTGCAGGACGATGATCTTGGCGACGATGACCCCAACCCACCAGCGCTGCCGGGCCTGCTGCCAGTTCCATAGGACGTCTAGCACCAGCAGCACCATCGCCGGCAACAGAGGCAACGGGTAACTCCCGAGTTTGGAAGCCGCGATCGATAGGAAGAGTAGCGGAAAGACCACGACGCTGGCGAGGAAGATCCGCGCCCGCTGCTCCCGAGTGAGCTCCGGAACCGTCCTGCCGAACGCCGCTGACCACGTACGCAGACCGGCGACGGCCGGCTTCAGTCCTTGCCAGCAGCCGATCAGCAGGGCCGGCACGGCGATGGCAGTGTAGGGCGCGAGGTAAGCGGCAAGGAGCGGGCCGTAATACCACCACGGGCCGGCATGGTTGATGTTGCCGTCGAAAAAGGCCTGAAAGTTGATGCGGACGTAGAAGAACTCGAGGAACCGCGGATCACGCCACCACACCGCCAACGACCACGGTAAGTTGATCGCCAGGAGCACGGCCAGACCGCGCAGCGGATGCATCGCCCAGAGCGTGGTGAACACGCCGCGCAGGCCACCGCACAAGAAGGCATAGCCCGCGATCGCGAAGCCGGCGAGCACGATCGCGATCGGCCCCTTGGTGAGGAACGCCAGGCCCAACGCGACCCAGAAGCCCCATAGCCAGTGCTGACCGCGGACGCGGTCCTCATCCCAGAGCCAGATCGCCAGCCAGACCACGGCCATGCACGCCGAGAGGATGGGGTCGGTGGTCAGGGTCGAGGCCATGACCATGAACAGACCGCAGGTAAGCAAGAACAGCGCGGCGTACATCCCGAAGACCGCGCCGCGCAGGCGACGGCCCAGCCCATAGGTTGCGAGCACCGAGACCAGGGCGGCGACTCCTGCCGGCAGGTTCGTCGCCAGATCGCTACCGCCGAACAGCCACTGGCTCGCGGCCCCCAGCCAATAGGTCAGGATCGGCTTCTCGAAGTACGGTACGTAGCCGAGATGCGGCACCGTCCACTGCCCGAGCTCGACCATCTCGCGACAGGCTTCGCTGTAGCGATTCGAACTGCCGAAAGCCGGATGGCTGCCGGTGAGCAGGTAGAGGATGGCGACGACCATCGACAGCAACGAGACGTCCCGGGCCGTCGAGGGCGTGCCGAGCCAGGCGCGCACGGAAGTCATAGACGGAGACGTTTACTTCAGCGCCGCCGCGGTCTTGGCCGCGGTCAGGTGATAGTCGTACACCGAACGTTCACGGGTGAAGAACTCGTGGACGTAGTAGCTCACCGTCCGCCGCAGCATCTCATCGGAGCCGACGGTCAGCTTCCAGCCGAGTTCTTCGCGGGTGTTGGTCACCGCCGGCTTGCGACGGTTCATGTCCTGGTAGCCGGCCCCGTAGTATTCCTTCGAGCTGGTCTCGATGAGCTTGGCCTTCGACACGATCTCACGGGCCTGGGGGAATTCCTTGAGGATCGTCACCAGGCGTTCGGCGAGTTCGCGGATCGAGAGGTCATTATCGGGATTGCCGATGTTGTAGATCTTGCCGTCGGCGACGCCGGCCTTGTTCTCGAGGATGCGCATCAGGGCGTCGATGCCGTCGGTGATGTAGGTAAAGCAGCGCCGCTGGGCCCCGCCATCGACGAGGGTGATCGGCTCGCCGCGCAGCAGCTGGCCGAGGAACTGGGTCAGCACGCGGCTGCTGCCTTCCTTCTCGGAATGGATCGAATCCAGGCCGGGGCCGACGAAGTTGAACGGACGGAAAAGAGTGAACTTGAGATTCTCGTGCTTGCCCATGCCGAAGATCACGCGGTCGAGCAGCTGCTTCGAGCACGAATAGATCCAGCGTTCCTTGTGGATCGGCCCGAGCACGAGATTAGAGGTCTGCGGATCGAAGTCCTCGTCCGGGCACATGCCGTAGACTTCCGAGGTCGAAGGAAAGAGCACCCGCGTGTTGTACTGCTGACACTGACGGATAATCGCGAGGTTCTCCTCGAAATCCAAACGGAAGACACGCAACGGATCCTGGACGTAGGTCTGCGGGGTGGCGATGGCCACCAGCGGCAGACAAACGTCGCACTTCTTCACGTGGTAGGCGATCCACTCCTTGTTGATGGTGATGTCGCCTTCGATGAAATGGAAACGCTCATGATGGATGGCGGTGCCGAGCTTGTCGGAGGCCATGTCCATCCCGTAGATCTCCCAGTCGGTGGAACTGAGGATGGCATGGGTCAGGTTCGAACCAATGAAGCCGTTGACGCCGAGGATGAGAATCTTCATAGAGGATTAAGAGCTTACGTTGAAGGAGGAGATATCAGACGAAGCCCCGCGACAAGGGCAACCGGCGCGTGATCGTCGGCCCAGGCCATCGACAGCAGCATCAGGGAGCCGGTTCCGCAGGCGATCGTACCATCGCCGAGGACGGTACCGGCATCCCCATAGCGCGAGCGTTCGTGGACCACGGCGGTGCGCCACACCAGCAGCTGACGACCTAGCAGCGAGGTAAAAGCACCCGGCCACGGTGGGGCCACGGCACGCACCAGGTTATGGATCTCACGCGCCGAACGGCGCCATTCGATGAGGCCTTGCGCAGGTGTGCGGCCCCCGAAGTAGGTCGCCTGGGCGTGATCTTGGGCCTGTGGCCTGATGCGTTCAGCGATGATGTCGGCGATGGCTCCTTCAAGGAAGGTGGGAGCGATGGCCAGTAGCTGGCGGGTGAGCCCCAGCGCATCCTGATCCGGATGCACTGCCACCGCCTGCTGCGCGATGAGCTCGCCGGCATCGGCTTGGCGGACCATGCGATGCAGGGTCAGGCCACTGCGCGGCGCGCCCATCACCAACTGCCAATTGATCGGCGAACGGCCGCGGAATTTCGGTAATAAAGAGCCGTGGAGGTTGAAAGCTCCGCGCTTGGCATGAGCCAGCACCGCTTCCGAAATCATCCTGCGGTAATAAAAGCTGAAGATAAAGTCGGGGGCCTCGGCAAAGATCCGCGCGCGTACGTCGGGCGCCTGCAGATCCGCATCCAGCTCGCAGGGGATCCCCTGACGGGAAGCCCATTCGGCGACGCTGCGCCACCAGATCTGTTCGCCGGGATGATCGGCATGGGTGAAGACCCGGCGCACCTGCACCCCCAGTCGGGCCAACGCCTCGAGGCCTTCGACACCGAAGCCATGATAGGCGAAAACGATGGCCGAGACCCCCGACATCAGCGTTCGAAACTCGCCGTCGGTTTCTCGATCACCTGCCCCGGACGCTCGACGGTACCCACCACCCACGGCTCGCGCAGACGCACCTGCTGCAGGATGCGCCCGACGTATTCACCGACCAGGCCGAGGGCGAAGAATTGCGCGCCGAGGAAGATCATCAGGAAGCCGAGGATGGTCAGGACGCCATTGGCCGCCCACGCCGCATCCGCCAGCAAGCGGCCGATCAAGAGGACCACACCGAGGATGATGCCGAAGCAGGCGAAGCCCATGCCGGCGATGAACAGCAGGCGCAGCGGCTGCACCGAAAAATTGGTGATCAGGTCCAATTGCAGCTGCAGCAATTTCGACAACGGATACTTGGATTCGCCCACCGAGCGCTCGGCGTGGCCGACCTCGATCTCGATCGGACGGGCGGCGAACAAGGTCGCCAAGGCCGGGATGAAGGTGCGGTTTTCCCGGCAGCGCACCACCTGCTGCGCGACCTCGCGCGAATAGCCGCGCAACATGCAGCCGAAGTCGTTGAGCTTGATGCCTGACATCGAGCGCACGATCTTGTTGGTGATCTTGGAGGCGGTCTTGCGGAACCAGGTGTCCTGGCGATCACGGCGCACAGTGTTGATAAGATCGTGGCCCTGCATGAAGCAGCGCAGCAGATGAGGGATCTCTTCCGGCGGGTTCTGGAGATCGGCATCAAGGGTGATGATCCACTGCCCGCGGGCATACGCGAAGCCCGCGGTCACGGCTGCATGCTGGCCGAAATTGCGCACAAAATCGACCAGCACCACCTGCGGATGTTCTGCCTGATAACTACGCACCATCTGCGGCGTCTGATCCTTCGAGCCGTCATTCACGCACACAATCTCCCAACTCACCGCTAAGGTCTTGCAGGTCGCCAGCAGACGCTGCATGAGAGCCGGAATATTGCCGGCCTCATTGTACATCGGGACGATCACGGACAGGGCGATCTCACTCATGCAGGCCTCGTAAGCAGAACGACTCCGGCAATAATTACCAGAACACCAAGAATGCGGGTGATATTGAAAGGTTCGTGAAAACACATCACGCCGACCGCGAAGGTAGCGATGTAACCCAGGCTCATGAGCGGATAGGCGAGGCCCAGATCCATGCGCTTGAGCACCACCAGCCAATTCACCACACTCGCGGCATAGAGCCCCAAGCCGAGGATCACTAAAGGATTCAGCGCCAAAAGAAGCAAGGACTTGGGGTCATGATAAGAAACCGCTGGAACACTCTGGACGGCAAATTTCAGAGCCACTTGGGCGCCGACATTCAGCACCGTCCCGAGCATCACCAGAAGCAAGCCAAGCATATCCATGGATGGTGGGAGTGTCAGAGCACCCACCCTAGGTCAACCATGGTATGGGGTGGGCAGCACCGTCGTACGTCCGCAATTTTTGGGCTTGGAACTGTTTCTATAGTAGTTTTGAGCTTATTCCAGGACCCAATCCGGGAGGTCCGCGCGCATCGCTTCCGGCCGCACACAGGTTGAGGTCAAGAGAACTTGCCGGCCAGTATCGCTGGCCTCGTGTACCGCCTGCATGATGTCGAGCGCATGCATGGCGATCTCAACATTCGCACGGTGCGGCCTGCCGTTGCGCATGGCTACGACCATGTCTGCAACTCCCACCCCGCGTGAGCCTTCGCGATAGGGATGGGTATGACGGATCTCGACCCAGTCGGCGTACTTTGCCGTCCGCAGCTTGACCGCACCGCCGGTGCCGTTGGGGTCTGGGACCGACAACGAACCGTGCGTGCCATAGATCTCGATCGCCGGGGCGTTGGCACCGTGCTTGATGTCGAACGAGGTCGTCAGGTGTCCGACGACACCATTGTGGAATTCGAGCACGGCGACGATGTGCGTGGGGACCTCGACCGGCACGATGGTGCCATTTTTCGGCTGACTGGTGATGGTGCGGGTCGGGTAGCTGACGCGGGTCATGCCCTGAACGCGCTTCACCGGCCCGAGGAGGGTGATCAGGGCGTGCAAGTAATAAGGCCCCATGTCGAACATCGGCCCGCCGCCCTTCTGGTAGTAGAATTCCGGACTCGGATGCCAGCTCTCATGACCGCCGCAGAGCATGTTGGCCTGGAACGACAAGGGCGAGCCGATCTCGCCATCATCAATAAGCTTGCGGCAGGTCTGCACCGCCGCGCCCATGACCGTGTCCGGAGCGCAACCGACACGCAGTTGCTTGAGCTTCGCGAGGGCCACGACGGCTTCACCTTCGGCGCGGGTCAGGGCAAACGGCTTTTCGCTGAAGACGCTCTTGCCGGCGTTGAGGATCCGCAGATCGGTGGCGGCATGGGCCTGGGGAATGGTAAGATTGATGACCACGCTGATCTCGGGATCAGCCAGCAAGGCGTCGATGGTCACGGCGCTGCAGCCGTGCTCCTTGGCCTTGGCCTCGGCGGCGGCGAACACCAGATCCGCACAGGACGTGACCTGCATGAAGGGGAAGCGTTTGCAGGCGCTGAAATAAGCATTCGAGATGTTGCCGCAACCGATGATGCCGAGCTTGATGTTGGTCATGGGAGATTTCTTGGTAGGAGTTGGAAAAAGGGAGTTACTTCGCCGCCCAGAGCAGGCCTCGCTCCATGATGATGCGCGCTTCCGGAACTTCGAAATCACGATCCACATGACCAAGGCAATTGACGAAAACGCGGCCGGCGCCCCACGTGCGCTTCCACACCACAGGCATCACCGCGCCCTTGGCGAAGGCATCGTGTACACCATCGAAGGTGGTCGTAGCAAGGACCAGGTTGGCGGGGTCAACGAGCATGTAATATTGCTCGGATTTTATCCTGAAATCGTTCAGACCGGCGAAGATCGGATCATCCCAGGCGGTGATCTGGACTTCATAATCGATGATGTTGCCGGGATGGCAGAGGAACTGGCCGCCAGTCATCCA
>JBILBP010000207.1:0-5184 GCA_044353645.1 Planctomycetota bacterium
CGTTTGGACATGGTCACACGCTGACGCTGACCATCGACCAAGCTTTCAGCGCTGGAAACGGATGGCCGCGGGCACGGGCAGGATCTTCGTGTCCTGAGCGTGTTCGGAGTCGAGGCCACGAGTGGCCGCTAGTCACTGGTCACTGGTCACTGGTCACTGGTCACTGGTCACTGGCCACCAGTCCCGCGGTTTTTTCCCGAGCTTCAGAACAACGTCCGTCCGCCGGCGATGGCGCCGAGGACCGCCGCCGAGTCGTTCATGACCACGTACAGCGGGGTCTCGCGCAGCACCTGGCCGAGGTGACGATTCGAGAGATAGGTCGCCATCATCGCCGGACGCCGCAAGTAGGTCAGGACCTTGGGCGGCACGCCCCCGGCAAGATAGACGCCGCCAGAAGCCATCCAGCGCAGCGCGGCATTGCCGGCTTCCTGCATGAGGATGGTGATGAATTCGTGGGCCGCCGCCGCCGAACGCGGATTGAGTTCGGGCTGCTCGGCCGCCTGCATGATCAGCGGCGTCGCATCGGCGAGGCCGGCAGCCTGGGCCTCGATGGCGGCGCTATCGCGCAGACCTTCGTGGCCGAAGAAGCGCCACAGATTGCTGATGCCCTTGCCCGAGCACAGCGCTTCGACATTGATCTGGCCGTCGAAGAGCGAGCCATCGTTTGCCAGGAAAGAATGCAGCCGCGTCTGGGTCGCACCGCGGGGAGCGAAATCGGCATGCCCGCCCTCGGCCCCGTAGGCCTGATAGCGCGTGCCATCGTGCAGCAGGTAGCCGGTGCCCAGGCCGGTGCCGGGCGCGACCACCGCCTTCGGCCCGCGCGCGCGCGGCGCGCCCGCGTGAAGGGTCACGACTTCGCTGTCGAGCAGCTCGGGGATGCCCAGGGCGGTGGCCACCAGATCGTTGAGGAAGCGGACCTTTTCCGCGCCCACATGACGGGCGACGGACTCTTCTTGCGCCTGCCAGCGGATGTTGACCGGCGCCACATGGCCATCGATCACCGGTGCCGGAATGCCGACGCAGACGTGACGCGCACGCTGCCCGGCAGCGCTCAGGAAGGTCTCGAGAAGGGCTTCCAAGGAGGGGAAATCATTGGAAGCCAAGCGCTGCGTGAACAGCGGCCGGCGCGGGTCGCCGGCGGGGTCGACGAGCACCAGATTGGCCTTGGTGCCGCCGATGTCGCCCGCCAGCAACAGGCCGCTCATGGAGCGACCTGCTTACCCTCGAGCAGCGCGGCTTCACCGGCATTCGCGCCAACGGCATTGGGGTCAGCGGCATTGGGGTCGACCGGCTGATGCGCGTCGGAGATGCGGCCCTTGAAGGACAGCAGCAGCGGCGCAGCGACGAAGATCGACGAGTACGTGCCGGAGAGGATGCCGATGAGCAGCGTCAGCGCGAAGGCATGCAAGGCTTCGCCGCCGAAGAGCACCAGTACCAGGACGGTGAGGAACACCGTGCCGGTGGTCAGTACCGTACGTGGCATGGTCTGGGCGATGCCGCGATTGATGATCTCTGGCAACGGCAGTGGTGGCGCGCCGTCGGTGCCGTTCTTGCGCATCATTTCACGGATGCGGTCGAAGGTCACGATCGTATCGTTGATCGAGTAGCCGATCATGGTCAGCAAAGCGGCGATGACGGTGAGGTCGATGCGCACCCCCAGGGCCGAAATGATGCCGACGGTGATGATCGCGTCGTGGAACAGCGAGAGCACGGCGCCGACACCGAAGCGGAATTCGAAACGCGAGGCAACATAGGCGAGGATCGCCAGCAGCGATAGCAGCAGGGCCAAGAGGGCGCCCCACTTCATCTGATCGGCGACCTGGCCGCTGAAGTGCTCGCTCGACGGATACGGACGGGCGACGGTGACTTTTTGTGCGGCGGCGACGTTGATCAGGTCGTTGTACAGTTCCGCGGCGATACCGGTGCGGGCATTACGGTCGCCATCGCCGAGTCCGTCCGCCGCCAGCAGCTCATAGAGCCGGGCGACGGTGGCGTCGCTGCGCTCGAATTCGCTGCGCGCGCTGGGAAGGGCCTTGAAGGTGACGGTGACGGCGAAGGCTTTTTCACCTTCGACCGGCGTCACCGTGACGTTTTCCAGCTCGGTGCGCTTCTTCAATCGCGTCACCATCTCGCTGGCGGTGGTGGCACCGACCGGCTCGAGCGTAGCTAGACGCAGGGTCAGGCTGCGCTCCTGCCACTGGGCGGCAAGGATCTCTGAACCTTCGGCACCGACGCTGCCAACCAGGGCTTGGGCGAGCTGGCGCTTGAAATCCTCGGTGCGGTTGGCGACCTGATTGCCGAGCTCGGCGACCTGCTTCTGCAACGGCGCGAGCTGCTCGCTCTCGAGCTTGCGGGCCCCCGCTTCATCCGGCTTTTCGGCGGCCTGGCCGACACCGGCACGCAGATCGTCGATCTGGTGCTGGAGCTTGGCGCGCTGCTTCTCGACTACCGCTCGCGCGGCCTCGAGCTCTCCGCCCTGCTCATCGCGTGAGCGGAAGACCCATTGCCGGCTGGCGGGCGAGGAGCCGCCGAATTCGGCGAAGTACGGCTGCTTGCGCAGTTCTTGCGGATCGATCAGCGCCAGGGCCTGCGGATCCTTGGCATGGGCGGTGGCGATGGCCTGGTCGATGCGCTCAGCGGTGAGCTCCTCCTTGAAGATCACCTGGACCATGTTGCCGCCAGTGAAGTCGATGTCGAAATTACGCTCGAAGGAACCGCCACTGAGCTTGTGGCCGAAGGCGAACCAGCCGATGCCCATGACCGCGGTGACGATCGAGAACGCGTACCCGGCGCGACGCCATTCGACGTACGGAAGCTTGAGCTCGGGCACCCAGCTGGCCATCTTCACGGTCTCGACCTTGGCGCACATCCAATCGGTGAGCATGCGGCCGATGTACACGCCGCTGAAGAGATTGACGACAATGCCGATGATCAGGGTCAGGCCGAAGCCCTTGACCGGGCCGCTGCCGATCCAGTAGAGGATGAAGGCGGTGATGAGGGTCGTGAGATGGGCGTCGACGATGGTCAGGAAGGCGCGGTCGTAACCGGCCTCGATCGAGGCCTTCATGCCCTTATTCTCGCGCAGTTCCTCGCGGATGCGTTCGAAGATCAGGATGTTGGTATCGACGGCCATGCCGATGGTCAGGACCAGGCCGGCGAGACCGGGAAGGGTCACCGTCGCGCCGAACACCGAGAGGATCGACCAGATCACGAAGCCGGTGGCGACGAGGCAGAGGTTGGCGACGGTGCCCAGGCGACGACCGTAGTAGAACTGCATGAAGGCGACGATGGCGAAGAAGCTCACCGCCATCGCCAAGAGGCCCTTGCGGATGGTCTCTTCGCCGAGGGTCGCGCCGACGACGCGCTCGGAGAGCACTTCCGGGGTCACCGCCAGGCTGCCGCCGCGCAGGGCGCTGCGGATGTTCTCGATCTCATCGTGGGTGAAATTGCCATGGATCACGCAACTCGCGCCGCTGGGTTCGATGACCCGCGCCGAGGATTTGACCATGCCGTCGAAGACGATCGCGAGCATGCCGGTGCCCTGCTTGGCGTCACCGCGGGTCTTGACCGCGCGCGTGAATTCCTCGTTCTTGCCGGCGCCGACGGCGGTGAATTCGATGCCGATGGCGAGGGTGCCCTCGTAGTAGGTCTGGCTGGCGTCCTTGACGTCCTTGCCGACCAGGGAGGGCTTTTCGAGACGGTAGAAGGTCGTCGGTTTTTCGCCGGGCTCGGGCTCATGGGGGACAATGATGTCGCCGCGATTGTGGTAGGTGCCGGAAGCGAACGTGTAGCCGCTGCCGTTGGGCTTGGCGAGCACGGGAGCATCGGCGCCACCGAGGTTGACCTGGTCGAAGACCGCCAAAACTTCGCGGAATTCCAGGCGCCCGGTGGTTTCGAGTACGCGCCGGGTGCGCGAGGCGTCGGCCTTGGTACCGCCGGGGATGACGACCTGGATGTCGCCGTTGGAGAGCCGCGCCACCGCCGGCTCGGTGAGGCCGCGCTCATCGAGACGGTTGCGGAGGATCTCGAGGACCTCGTCATCGGCGGGGACGACGCGGCCTTCCTCGTTGTGCAGGCGGCAGATGAATTCGACGCCACCGCGCAGGTCGATACCGCGGGTGATGTGGAACAGATCACGGGGCGTGTTGTCGCGCTTGAAGGGCTTGGCCGCGACGCGCGTGCGCAGGGCTGCGACATCGGTCTTGTCATTGGTGGTCACCAGGACGCGCTTGTCGGCGTCCTCGAGGGTGACCGCGCCCACCAGGATCTCGCTCGGCGAGCCCTTGAGGCGTTGGACCAGGGCCTCGCGATCATCGGCGGTCGCCGCCACCGGATTGCCGGCGACGTCTTTAAGGACCACCTGGAAGGTCGCCGGCACGGCACCCTCGGCCTGACCGGGAACCAGGCGCAGCTCGGCGCTGAGTTCCTGTTCGCCGACCAGGACCTTGTTCTGCAGGAACAGCAGCAGCAGGCAGGTCGCGAAGACCAGCCCGATGACGATGAGACGACGGAGCATGGATTTACTTCTTCCCGTTCTTTTCAGCCGAGGCATCGGCCGATTCGTTGCTCATGTTGGCGTTGACGGCGCCCTTGTTGAAGGTCATCACCAGGGTGTTGCTGCCCGTACCGACGCGCACGTCGATGGTTTGCTCGCCGATGGTCTCGATGGTGCCGTGCACGCCGCCGATGGTCACCACCTTGTCGCCGCGCTTGAGCGCCGAGAGCATCTCCTTGCGCTTCTTTTCTTCCTTCTTCTGCGGACGGATGAGCACGAAGTACATGAAGGCGAAGATCCCGACCATCAGCAGGATCGAGGGCAGCATGCTGGCGGTGCCGCCGGCAGGGGCACCGCCAGGAGCCGTGGGGGCGACCGGCGCCGACGGCGCCTCGGGGCCGGCGTTTTCGGCAAAGGCCAACGAGGCGCTGGCGAGGAGGGTGATGACGGGGGCGAAACGGGAGATGAAAGACATGGGAATCCTAAGGGACGACGTGTGGAAATTTTTAGGGAGGAAACGACGCGCGGCGTCGGGCAAGCTGCATTAGCGCCGAAAAAGCGCCGAAAAAGCGCCGAAAAAGCGCCGAGAAGAAACCGGGAAACTGCTACGGGGCGCGCGCCGCCACCGGCGAGGTGCGCAGCGGACGGACGGCGGCGATGACGATGGCGGACTGGCCTATGCCGGCGCT
>JBILBP010000208.1:0-5181 GCA_044353645.1 Planctomycetota bacterium
TGAAACAGGCCAAGGCGGCCTCGCAGCCCTTGGCCCTGCCCAGCGCGGGATGCATGTTCAAGAATCCCAGCCCGACGATGCCGGCCGGCAAGCTCATCGATGAGCTGGGCCTCAAGGGCCTGCGCATCGGCGGCGCCGAGATCAGCAACGTGCACGCGAATTTCATCGTCAATCCGCAACGCACGGCGACGGTCGCCGACGTCACCGCCCTGGTCCGCCGCATCCGCCGCACCGCTTGGCTGCAGCGCGAGATCGTCATGGAGCTCGAAGTCGAGACCTGGGATTGCCCGGCTGAACTCCACGCCCATCCCAATACCCTGCTGGAGCGTGACGCATGTCTGCGCTGAAGATCGATGTGCTGATGGGCGGCCCCGGCCGCGAGGCCGCGGTCAGTCGGCGCTCAGGAGCCGCGATCGCCGCTAGCCTGCAGGGCGGCGGTCACGACGTGCAGCTCATCGACCTCGCCGGCAAGCTCGACGTCGGCGCCTTGCGACCGGGCGCGGTGGTCTTCAACATCGTCCACGGCACCTATGGCGAAGATGGCCGGCTGCAGGCCGAGCTCGATGCCGTCGGCAAGACCTATGTCGGCTCGGATGCCCGCGTCAGCGCTCTGTGCATGGACAAGGAAGCGACCAAGACGGTGCTCAAGGCCGCCGGCATCCGCGTGCCCTGGGGCGTGCCGATCCACCTCGGCAGTCCGTTCCAGGTCAAGGATCTGCGTTTGCCGCACTTCGGGCCGCTGGTGCTCAAGCCGCGTAGCGATGGCAGTTCGGTGGGTCTGCGCCTGGTCGCCAATCCCAGTTTCATCTTGCCGACCTGCGAAGAACTGCTCGCCGAAGTCGGGGCCATTCCTTACTTGCTCGAAGAGCAGCTGCCCGGGCCGGAATACACCGTGGCGGTGCTCGGCGACGGCGACTCGGCCTACGCCTTGCCGCCGTTGGTGATCAATCCCGCGAGCGGGATCTTCGATTACGAGGCCAAGTACCATCGTCTCGACACCGCCGAGGTCCCGGTCGCGGATGCCGCCCTGGCGGCCCGCCTGCAGGCGCTCGGGGTCGCGGCGCATCGTGCCGCCGGCTGCCGTGATCTGAGTCGCAGCGACGTCATGCGCACGGCCGACGGCGAGTACGCGGTGCTCGAGATCAACACCCTACCGGGCTTCACGGCCACCAGCCTGGTGCCCAAGGCGGCAGCGGCGGCGGGTATGGACTTTGAGCGTTTGGTGGATGGTCTGGTGCAACGCGCTGCGGCGCGGGGGGTGGGGCATGGCGCGGCGCATTGAAACCGAATTCCGCGAAGCGATCTCCGGAGACTTCTCCGAGGGCCGTGTCGAGCACGAGCCGCAGGCACTGATCGATGTCGCGCTGCGCAAGCGCGCCGAGGCCGAGGGCGATCGTCTGCCGCCGACCACCCGCCGTCGCAAGCGTGCCGCCAAGCCGCTGCGCGCATCGACCCACGCCGATGCGCCGACCCCCGGCGGCAGCGCCCTCGACGGCGTGCCTTCCGGTCCTGCGGGTGGCTGGTTCGCCTCCACTGGCGTCCAGCCGTGGAGCGCCGGCGCGATGGTCGCCGTCGCTGCCTTCATCGTGCTCTCGATGGTCTCCTGGGGCGATCTGCCCAAGCCCCTGCCGGTGGCCAATGTCACCATCTCCTGGCTGCCCGGCCCGCGCGTATCTGATGCCGAGGTCCTGGCCTGGCTGCGGCGCTGCCCGCAGTACGATAAACTGAGTGCGCCCAATGAATGGGTGCTGCAGAAGCTCGCCGATCACCTGCGCGCGCTGCCGGCGGTGGCCGAGGTCCGTCAGGTGCGGCTGTTCCATGAGCCGGGCAAGGTCTCGGCCATCCGCCGGGTCACCGGCAAGCCGCCGGTGCTGGTGCAGGTCAACGGCATCCGTCGCACGGTCGAAGTGCAGCTGGGATTGCGTCGGCCGTACCTGCCGGCGATCCTCAAGGACGGCAGCCGGGCGTGGATCGATGCCACGGGCGTGGTCTTGCCGGGCCTACTACCGAATCCCGGCGTGCAGCGGCCGCTGGTGCGCGGCCTCGAGGGTGGCGGCCGGCCGGCGATCGCCGAGGCCGTCGCATTGTGGAGCCAGCTCGAGCCGCAGATCGAAAAAGGCCTGATCACTGACATCGTCCTCAACGACGCCCTCGATCCGCTACCGCCCAGGCCGGCGGTGGCTGGTGGCCAGTCGGTGGCTGGTGGCCAGTCGGCGGCGCCGGTGCAGATCCCTGCGGGTACGCCACGTGGTCTAGTGCTCTACACCCGTCAGGGGGCCAAGTTCATCTGGGGCGCTCCCGGTGAAGAGCGCTTCGGCGTGCAGAGCGAAGACAAGGTCCGCGATCTTGTGCACACCATCAAATGCCAAGGTGATCTCAGTCGCATCGAGCGCATCAATGTGCGTTTCAAAGAGCCGTTTTACCTCCTTCGCTGAGCCGCAACGCCGTCGAATCCCATGCCTGCCACTGTTACCCTCCGTCGCGACATCGACTCCGAAGACCTGCTGGTGATCGTGCTGATCTCAAGTCAGCATCTCACCGGCATTGTCGCCCTGATGAGCAGCGAGTACGGCACCAAGACCATCGCCTACAAGCGTACCGATGTGCCCTGGGCAGAGCTCGAGGAGCGCGAGCAGCGTACCGCCGTCGGCGAGATCATCACCAAGGTTTGCGACAGCGCCGGGGTCGAGGCGCGCAGCGTCTACCTCTCGCGTTCGGATGTCAGCATCGTCTCGCGCCTGGTTGCTGGCGACATCAGCTTCGAAGGCATCCTCCAACCGGTGACCGCTCACGAGATGGATTGGGCCCTGCTGCGGGCCAAGGAAAAGCCCGTCGGCACCGAACAGGAGCTGATCGACATCCTGCCGGTGAAGTGGGAATGCCACGGGGCGGTGCCGCGGGCGCAGACTAAGAAGGCCCTCACGGTCAAGCTCAACCGCGATGAGAAGACCGAGGCGCGTCGTCAATATCCGCTCGGCGAAGAGTGCAAAGGGCTGAGCTGCCACGCGCTGCAGATCCTCGCCCGGCGCGGTTACCGCCATGAACTCGATGAACTGGCGGCGTCCTTGGGTCTACGCTGCGATGGCGTGATCGCCCAGCCGGCGGCCCTGTATCGCGGCATCTACGGGCGCCTGATGGCCACCGGCTGGACCCTGATCGTCGATTGCGGTGCGCGCCACACCAGTTTCCTGCTGCGCTCGGGTGAACGGCTGCTGCGCATCCGCACCTATGATTTCGGCGGTGACGATGTCACCCGGCGCTTGATGAACGAGCTGCGCATCGACGAGCCCCTGGCCGAGAGCCTCAAGCGCGAAGTCGATGTCGGCGTCGGCGAGGGCTCGCATGCCGCCGGCCAGCAATTGATCTGGACCGACGTCATGGCCCAGCGCCATGCCTTGCTGCCCTCGGCAGCGCGCATCTGTCGCACGTCCCTGCTGGAATTCTTTGGCCGACGGGCCCAGGAGCTGCAAGAGGACCCCGAGAATCCGCTGCCCCGGCGCGGGCACATCCACCTCGTCGGGCGTGGCAGTCAGGTCGGTGGTCTGACCGGGTTGCTGCATGATCTTTTCGGCCTCGACGTGCAGCTCGGCACCGGCGGGCGCGAGCGCCGCGAGGAGCGCGACGTCGGCGAGGAGTTGGAGAACATCCTGCTGTCGGGCCTGGTGGTATCGGCGATCGAACAGCGGCGTGCGGCCCGCGATCGCGAAGGTCGCAGCCTTTCCAAGCAAGCCAGCGGACTGTGGTCCTGGCTCACTCGCTCGTTCGAATAAAAAGCGGCGCGAGCCGCGCATTGGCGGCGTTTTCGGCCTGCTCCGGGCATCCTCATGCGTTGTCGCCCCCACAAACACCGCCGTGGGTGGAGATTCACTAGCGGGTCTGGGGTCTTAAAATCAGCTTCGAGGCAGGCGAAAAAAATCCCTCCGAACCAGGCAGTTCGGAGGGCTGATTTTTAACTGGTGCCCGGGAAAGGACTCGAACCTTCACATCTTTAGGGATACTAGGACCTGAACCTAGCGCGTCTGCCATTCCGCCACCCGGGCAGGGTAGTGGCTAACCTATGTTAGCGGGCGGGATCATGTGAGGTCTTTCCGAAGCGCAAGTGCCGCCTGGGGGCGCTCACTGCGGCTGTGCGCTGGCCGACCGCTGGCGGTGGGCGGAGAATGCGGTGTGGGAAGAGAAGACCGGTGGCGATCGCGCACGTTCGCAGGAACTCACCGGGGCGTCAGCTAAGGTTGGGAATTCTGATCACCGCCGACGCCCCGCTTGTGGGGTAGCGCCGGGCAGGGGTCGGTCGTAGATTGCCGACGTGTCGCGTCCACCACCCCTGCCCTGGCTACCGCACGCGATCCTCATCGCCCTCGTCGTGGGTTCGGCGATGTGGCTGATGGTGCTGCTGGCACCGGTGACCAAGGCCCTGGCCGTCGGCGCCTCGCTGGCACTGCTGACGCATGGCCCGCTCTACCGCCGGCTCCACGCCCTGACGCATTGGTGGCCCTGGCCGAATTCGCACCCCGAGTTCGCCGCCAGCACCGCCATCGCGGTTTTGGGAGCGGCGAGCGCGGCGGCCGTCCTCGCCTTACTGTGGGCCGCCCTGGGTGGCTTGCAGCTGACGGTGTCGGCGGTGTGGGGCATCGCCATCCACGATCAGGCCAGTGTGCAGCAGGTGATCGAGGTCCTCACCGCCCGCGCTGCCGAGGTCCTGCAACTGTATCCGCAATTACCGATCACCACCGTCGATGTTCGTCAATGGCTGGCTGACATCCTGCAGCAGACCGCGGTCGGTCCGGCATTCCTCAAGACCATGGTCGCCGGCGGCGGTAGCGCGGTGGTCGAGCTGATCCTCACCAGCGTCGTCACGTGGTGGCTGTATGTCCAGGGCGCGGTGCTCGGGCGACGCATTCTGCACCTCTTGCCGGCGGCCGAGCGCGAGCCTATTTCCGGTCGCCTGCGTGAGCGCGCCGGAGCCCTGGTGTGGGGCACCTTCGGGCGGGCCTTTGTGGTCGGCGTATGGCTTGGTCTGGCCAGCTGGCTCACGGGGGACTTCCCGCCGGTACTGGTAGCCGCCGTCGGGGTCCTGGTGTGCGTCATGCCGCTCCTCGGTCCGGTGTTCGTCTGGCTGCCTTTGGCTTCGCTGCTGGCCGGCCAGGGACATTGGCTGCAGGCCGGTCTGCTGGCGGTGAG
>JBILBP010000209.1:0-5173 GCA_044353645.1 Planctomycetota bacterium
AACCAAGGATATCAACATCGGCAAGATCGTCGGTGTGACCTGGCCGAACCGCATGGGCTTCTTCGAACGCTTGGCGACCTTCGTGCATCGCGCCTGGGGCTTCGTCTCCGAGAATCCCCGCGAAGCTAACACCGAAGGTGGAATCTTCCCGGCAATCTTTGGGACCTTCGCGATGACCCTGCTGATGTCGGTGGCGGTGGTCCCGGTCGGCGTGCTGGCGGCGATCTATCTCCGCGAATACGCTAAGCAGGGGCCGCTGGTCACCGGCGTGCGCATCGCGGTCAACAATCTCGCTGGCGTGCCCTCGATCGTCTTCGGCGTCTTCGGCCTGGGCTTCTTTGTTTATCTCTGCGGCGGATCGCTCGATAGCCTGCTCTTTAGCGATAGCCTGCCGACTCCGACCTTCGGCACCGGCGGCATCATGTGGGCGGCAGCGACCCTCGCCCTGATGACCGTGCCAGTGGTGATCGTCGCCACCGAGGAGTCGATCGCTGCCGTGCCCCGGGGTATGAAGGAGGCGAGCCTGGCCCTCGGCGCCTCGAAATGGCAGACCATCCAGCATATCGTCCTGCCGGCCTCGGTACCCGGTATCCTCACCGGCACGATCCTGGCCATGGCCCGCGGTGCCGGCGAGGTAGCGCCCTTGATGCTGGTCGGGGTGGTCAAGCTGGCACCGACCTTGCCCATCAATCTCGATTATCCCTTCATCCATCTCGATCAGAAGTTCATGCATCTGGGGTTCCACATCTATGACCTCGCCTTCCAATCACCGGACTCGGAGGCGGCTCGGCCAGCGGTGTATGCCACGACCCTGTTGCTGATCCTGCTGGTGCTGGTGATGAACCTCTCGGCGATTCTCCTGCGCGAACGCCTGCGTAAAAAATTCAAAACCTCGGCTTTCTAAAAGGGAGCAACCATGTCCGCATTGACCTCGCTTCCGCAAACGGCCGGTAACGCCAACGTCGTGAAACCCGAGAAGGGCTATATCAGCGTTAGCAATTTCGATTTCTGGTATGGCACCCACCAGACCCTCTTCCAGGTCAACATGGAAATCCCCGAGAAGCAGGTCACGGCCTTCATCGGGCCCTCGGGCTGCGGTAAGTCGACCTTGCTGCGCAACATCAACCGCATGAACGATCTCGTCGATGGTGCCCATCATCGCGGCGACATCACCATCGGCGGTGATACTATCTATCATCCGCACCTTGAGGTCACCTCGCTGCGCAAGCGCGTGGGCATGGTCTTCCAGAAATCCAATCCGTTTCCCAAGAGCATCTACGAGAACGTCGTCTATGGTCTGCGTGTGGCGGGGGTCAGCGACCGCGTCAAACTCGACGCCGCCTGCGAGCATGCGCTGCGGGCAGCGGCGCTGTGGGATGAGGTCAAGGATCGTTTGTCAACGAGCGCCCTGGGCATGTCCGGCGGCCAGCAGCAGCGCCTGTGCATCGCGCGCGCGATCGCCGTCAAACCCGAGGTGCTGCTCATGGATGAGCCCTGTTCGGCGCTGGACCCCATCGCTACCGGTAAGATCGAGGAGCTGATCCTCGAGCTGAAGAGGGAATTCACGGTGGTGATCGTGACCCATAACATGCAGCAGGCGGCGCGAGTAAGTGATTTGACGGCATTCTTCTATCTCGGTAAGCTGATCGAACTGGATACGACGCTGAAGATCTTTACGAATCCCGGTCTTAAGCAGACCGAGGACTACATCACCGGGCGCTTTGGTTAAAGGATCCCTATGAACAACTTCCGTCATTTCGAGCTCGAGATCGCTGAGCTCAAACGTTCGCTGGTGGGCATGGGCAATCTCGTCGAGCAATCGCTCGCGGCCTGCGTCGACGCCATCCTCGCCCCGCGCGTCGAAGCCCGTGAACAGGTGCGCCTGCTCGAAGAACGGCTCGATGCCATGGATTCGGCAATCGAGGAACGCGCCCACCGCATCATGGCCCTGCAGCAGCCGATGATCAGCGACCTGCGCCTGCTGATTTCGGCGCTGCACATCTGCTCCGACCTCGAACAGGTCGGTGACCTGTGCGAGAGCATCGCCAAGCGTGCGACGTGGATCGCCAAGCACACGCCGGTGGAGAATCCCCCGCACCTCGAAGAGCTCGGGGCCCTGGTCAAGGACATGGTGCACGGCTGCATGGAGGCCTTCGTCAGCTCGAACACCGAACTAGCGAAGACCGTCATCACTCAGGAGGACCGTTCTGACGACCTTACCAAGCTGTGCTACGAGGCGATCCAAGAGAGCATGGTGCGCACTCCCGGCAGTATTCGCGAATACACGCATCTGCTGCGCGCCGTCGCGCATCTTGAGCACATTGGCGATGTTGCCGTGGCGATCGCCGAGGAATCGGTGTACGTCCACAAGGGTCAGATGATCCGCCATCACCACGAAGACCTGCAGTGAGCGCATGTCTCGCATCCTCATTATCGAAGACGAACCCGACATCCAGACCCTCCTGCGTTTCAACCTCGAAAAAGACGGTCATCAGGTGCAGGTCGCCTCGACCGGTAATGATGGCTTGCATGAACTCCGCCGCAGCCCCATCGATCTGGTGCTGCTCGACCTGATGCTGCCGGATCGCGACGGCCTGGAAGTGTGCCGGGTCATCCGCGCCGATGCCAGTCTTGCCGGTTTGCCGGTGATCATGCTCACCGCCAAGGGCGAGGAGAGCGACGTGGTTATCGGCCTTGGCCTCGGTGCCGATGACTACGTGCCCAAGCCTTTCCGCATCAAGGAACTGATGGCGCGGATCAAGGTCCGTCTACTGCGCGCGCGCGATGAGAGTGGCGATGCCGAGCGCCGGCGGCTGCAGTTCCAGACTCTGGTGATCGACCCCGTGCGCCATCGTGTGCTGGTCAACGATCAGGTGGTGTCCCTGACTCTGACCGAGTTCAAGCTCCTGCATTACCTCGCGTCTCATGCCGGGGTCGCCTACGAGCGCTATGGTCTTCTCGATCGCATCGGCGATGGCGATAGCATCGTTACCGATCGCACCATCGATGTCCATGTGCGCAACCTCCGCCGCAAGATCGAGCCCTACCAGCATTTCATCGAGACCGTGCGCGGAGTCGGCTATCGTTTCACCGAAATGGGCGCTCGCGACGAAGCGTGAGCCGATCCCGCTTCTCATTGGCTCGCGCGACGAGGAGCTCTTCGCCATGCGTACGCTGACCTCGGGCACCAGATGGCTGGTGGCGGCGGGTCTGATCCTGCTCGCGCTCGCCACCGTCACGCTCACTTATCAGTATCGGGAGGTGTCGGGCGAGATCGAACGCCGCCTCACCGCCCAACTCCGCCTCGAGTGCGACTTGCTCAGCCTGATCATCGAAGCCGGCGGACATCTGCCAGAGGCCAAGCTCATCGCTGATCGTCGGCTGACCATGATCGCCAGCGATGGTCAGGTCATCTACGACAGCGCCGGCGAAAAACCGGCGATGATCAACCACAACGATCGTCCAGAGGTGATCCTTGCGCGGCGTGAAGGCTTCGCCATTTCGCACCGCCCCAGCGACAATACGCATCAGGACTACCTCTACGCCGGTAAGCTGCTGGACAACGGCGTGATCCTGCGTTTGGCCGCACCAATGACGGTCGAGGATAGCCTGGTGCAGCGTCTGAGCCTGCCGGTAATCCTTTCCACCGCAGTCGTCGTGCTCGGCGGCGGTCTAGCCCTGTTACTGTACACCTGGCGCAGCCGCGAGCGGGTCGCCGACCTGGTCGAGGTTAGCCGTGCTTTTGGCGCCGGCGATTTCGCCCGCCGCGCGCAGCTGGTGGGCAGCGATGCGTTCGCGCGCCTCGGCCAGGAGCTCAACAATCTCGGCAGCCGCCTCCGCGAAAGCCAGGAGCGCGTGGTCGCCCAACGGCAATTGCTCGACGGTGCCCTGGGCTCCCTGTCGGAAGGCGTCGCCTGCATCGATCAGCTCGATCGCGTGGTCTATGCCAACGCTTCCTATCGCCAGTTCGCGGCCGGCGGCGCCGATGTCCTCGGGCAGCCCTACTACCGCTATCTGTCGGCGGATGTGATCGGGTTGGCGATCACCGCCCTCAGCGAGAACGGTGATTTCGATGTTGGGGCCCTGCGCTTCGAACATCGCCGACGGCATCTTCAGGCGGTGATCGCCAAGGGCGGCGAGGGTATTTCGGTACTCGTGCTGCATGATCGAACGGAGCTGATGCGCGCCGAGGCCGCCCGACGTGATTTCCTCTCGGCAGTGAGCCACGAGCTCAAGACCCCGCTGACCGCGATCATCGGTTATGGCGACACTCTCCTCGATGGCGCCCTGGAGCAGCCGGAGGTCGCTCAGCAGATGGTCGCCGGCATCGTCCGCCACGGTACGCGGCTGCTCGAGCTGGTGCGCGATGTTCTGACCTTGTCGCGCCTCGAACACGGGGCCTGGCTGGTGCGCAGCGAGCCGATCGATTGGGCGCACCTCGCGCGCACGGTGCTCGATGACCATCGCGCGGCGGCGGCGGCCAAGCCGGTTAGCCTGCATTATGTCGGCCCCAATAGCGTACCCGGGCGCTGCGACCCCGAGCTGGTGCGTCAGCTGGTCGGTAATCTGGTGTCGAATGCGGTGCGCTACAATCGCCCCGAAGGTCAGGTGCATGTGCGTTTGGCGGTCAACGACGGCCGACTGCAAGTGATCGTTGAGGACACCGGCATCGGCATTCCCAGCGAACATCATTCGAGGATCTTCGAGCGCTTCTACCGCGTCGATGCCCACCGCAATCGCGCCATCGGCGGCACCGGATTAGGCCTAGCGATCGTCAAGCACCTCTGCGAAGTCCTCGGCGGTGAGCTGCAGCTGCACAGCACCGGCGAAGGATCGGTATTCACCATCGATCTGCCGCTGGAACTCGCGGACGAGGCAAGCGCGATACGGATGCGGACGCTGGGCAGGGTGGACTAAGACTTTTGACTTCGGTCTTGGCGCCTGGCCCCTGGCCCCTGGTCCCTGGCCCCTGGTCCCTGGCCCCTGGCCCCTGGTCCCTGGTCCCTGGTCCCTGGTCCCTGGTCCCTGGTCCCCGGCACCTGGTCTCTGGTCGTATGTTCGAAACTCGAAACGGTCATCCGCTGTGCCTACGCATCAGGCCGTTGAGCATGCGTCCGATTTCATTGGTCAGGCTGACGATCTCGTAGACCTGCTGAGTTTCGAAGATGCCGGC
>JBILBP010000210.1:0-5165 GCA_044353645.1 Planctomycetota bacterium
ATCGCCGCGCTCGCCTTCATGGCCGTTAACCGCTTGTGCGGCGCGCGCTGGACGGCGCCCTTCAAGCGCATCGCCGAAGGTCTCTCGAGCGGTCTGCCGCTGACTCTCATCGCCTTCATCCCGTTTTCGCTGATCGGCATGCCCTACGTCTACGAATGGGCGTGGCTAGCGGTGCACGATCCCGCTGCGCACCGCGAACTGCTACACGGCGCGGCCAAGGCTGGCTGGATGACCCCGTCACGCGTGACCCTCACCACCGGCATCTTCCTGGTCATCTGGATGTTCCTGCGCAGCCGCATCGTGCGTCTGTCGTGGGCCGAAGACGCGGGTGCTGACAACCGCGCCGCGCAGGTCCGCTGGAGCGTGGCCTTCCTGCTGGTCATGGCCTATACCTTCTCACTGTTCGCCTGGGATTTGATCCTCTCGCTTAATGTCCATGTGGTGTCCTCGATGTGGGGTGTCTACGAATTCGTCGGTGCGGTGCAGTCGTTCCTGGCGGTCCTGGCGCTGTGCTTGGTGGGTTTTGCCCATGGTCAGCTCAAGGGCGTGATTCGCGCCCACACCCTCAAGGACGTCACCACCTGGCTGCTCGCCTGGTCGTGCGTGTGGGCCTACATCACCTTCGCCCAGTATCTGATCATCGCCTTCGCTAACTTCGACGAGGAGACGCAATTCTTCGTCATGCGTTTCCAGCACGGCTATCAATGGCCGGCGACGCTCGAAGCTATCCTCCGCCTGGCGGTGCCGTTCTTTCTGCTGCTCAGCCAGCATGGACGTACGCGCACCGTGACCGTGGTCATCGCCAGCGTGGCGGTGCTGCTGGGCGCGTTAATCAATCTCATCTGGCAGGTGCTGCCGGCGTTGTTCCCCAACCACCTGCCACCGTACCTGGCCCTGCCCGAGCTGATGGTCGCCGCCGGCTTCATCGGCGGCTACCTGCTGCTGGTGCGCTTCTACTGGCAGCGGCATGGGCTGCTGGCCCGGGGCGACCGCGATCTCCTGCCTGCCATCAACGCTGAACACCTCCACTGAGCTCTGAGAAACCACGATGTCCTCCTCTGGCGATCATCAGCACGTTCCGGGCAGCAGCGAGCCGCGCGAATTGAGCCATCCCCTGCTGTGGACCTTGGGCCTGCTCGCCAGCATCGCGGTCCTGGCCTGGGTCTTCTTCCACTTCAAGCAGGTCGGCCGTCAGGCCGCCGCCGGTGAAGCGCTGTGGACCTTGCCGGCCAAGGCCAGCGCTGGTCCCGATCACGCCGCGCTCATCGCCGATCGCTCGCAAGCGGTCCTCGATCGCGGCGAAGTGCTCTACGGCAAGAACTGCGCGGCCTGCCATGGCCCACGTGGCGACACCAATGTCAGCAACTCCAATCCCGCGCCGCGCAACTTCCACACCGAGCCGTTCAAGAATCCGCTCGGCGCTGGCCCGTACGCATCCTGGATGGTGCTGACCAATGGTTATGGCGCGGCGATGCCGGCATTCCGCAATCTCTCGCCTGAGGATCGCTATGCCGTCGTGCACTTTGTCGCCGAGACGTGGATGAAGCCGACCAACAAGGCCTACGTCGCTAACGACGATGCCAAGGTCACGGCGCAGATCCCTGCCGCTGGGGCTGCTGGTGCCGGTGCCGAAGTCGAGATCGATCCCCTGGCCGTGACCCCGCCCGAAACCGCTTATCCATTGCTGGCGGCGGTGGCGTTAAAGGATGCCGTGGAGCAGGTTCGCCTGGAGCGCTGGCTGGCGGATGCGGGCACCGATTGCGGTCCGCAACTGGCACCGGCCTTCGCTCGCCTGCGGAAGATCATGCCGAGTCACAGCGGCCGCCTCGAGCGTCTGTTCGTTGCCGCCAAAGCCCAGGACAAGGCCGATTTCGCGACCACCCTGGTAGGCGAAGATGGGGCCGGCAGCGCCGATCCGGTCTTCAGCCTGATGTCCGAAGAGACCATGTTCAAACTGTACGCGCGTCTGGCCGAAACGGCCACCCGGATGAAGTGAGCACACCCCGATGACCCGCCCCAACTTGCTTGTCTGGTTCCTGATGCTCGCGGTGGTCAGCGCCACCGCGCTGCCTGCCGCCGATCACGCTCAAGCTCCGACTGCGACTGCCGCATCGCCGTTGGCTCCGGTCAGCCCACAAGCGCAGGTCGATGAGCTGGTCGCGCTCTTCAACCCCAATATCTATGCCCTGGATGCCAATAATCGGCTGGTGACGCCGATGGTGAACATGTTCACCCATCCGGCGAGCGACATCGCCCGCGAAGTCGTCGACAACACGTGGTTCAACTTCCTCATCTTCCTGCCGTTCCTGGTTCTCCCCGAACTGATGCTGCTCTACGTGATCTGGAAGTTCCGCGCCCGTCCGGACGGCCGCAAGTCGGCGACGTTCATGGGCAACCATACGCTGGAGATCATTTGGACGGCGATCCCCTGTTTGGCCCTGGTGGTGGTCAGCGTGCCGGTGTGGCACGTTCTGTGGAAAATGGAGTTGCCACCCGCGAATCAAAAGGATGCGATGAGCATCGAGGTTCGCGGCAAGCAGTTCGCCTGGGACTACAAGTATCAGGACTATCAGATCTCGATCGGCCAGGATGTTACTGGCTTCCAGGAGCCGTTGGTGCTCGAGAAGGGCAAGACCACGATCCTCAACATCACCTCGAATGACGTGAACCATGCGTGGTGGGTGCCGGCCTTCGGGGTCAAGAAAGACGCCATCATCGGCCGCTATACCTACACCTGGTTTACCCCCGACACTGAAGGCCTGTTCAAGGGTCAATGCGCTGAACTCTGCGGCCAGGGCCACGGAATCATGATCATTTCTTCGGTGGTCGTCGATCATCAGCAGTTCGATTCCTATCTCGCGATGCAGCGTCATCGCACTGATACGCTGAAGACCTGGAATCAGCTGCTGCCGTCGCAGGACACCGTCGATCAGTCGGCCCTCGACCAGGCCGTGACCACGTACTTCGCCAAGAGCCACAGTCCCGAGCGCCAGCTTGCGCTGCGCTATTGGCTGGCGAACAACTATGCCAGCTGCGCGCGTCAGCGGCAGATGGGTCTGACCCCCGATGAGGTGGTCGCCCGCGGCAGCCAGCGCCGACTCCTCCTCGATCAAGCTATCGATCGCGTGCTCGCGATCGCTGCCAAATAACCTCAGGGTGCCACCATGAACGCCCCCGCGTCCCATCCCATGCCAGAAATCAGACGCTACACCGGCGTCATGGACTGGCTGACCACCGTCGATCATAAAAAGATCGGCATGATGTACTTCTGGTTCGTAGTCGTCATGGGCTTGCTGGGCGGTGCCTTGGCTGGCGCCATTCGCGTCCAGCTGGCCATGCCCGGTGCGGTCCTCGAAGCCTTGAACGCCGCTCAGCTCAACGGTCTCGCCACGCCCGCCAGCTTGTTCAGCGAGAATCGCCACCTCTACAACCAAGTCGTGACCATGCACGCCTCGGTGATGATCTTTTTCACTATCATTCCCGGTTTCGTGGCCTTCTCGAACTACATCGTGCCGTTGATGATCGGCGCCCGCGACATGGCCTTCCCGAAGATGAACGCCTTCGGTTTCTGGCTGCTGATCCCGGCGGCGTTCCTCATGCTCTCGAGCTTCCTGGTGAAGGGCGGCGCGGCCGCCTCGGGCTGGACGGCCTACCCGCCCTTGTCCCTCATTGGCCATGGTACCGATCCGGGCCAGGACATGTGGATCATGGGCGTGCATCTCGCAGGGGTCAGTTCGATCTTGGCGGCGATCAACTTCATCGTCACCATCGCCAACATGCGCGCGCCGGGGATGACCTGGTTGAAGATGCCGCTGTTCGCCTGGGCGACGTTCTTCACCTCGATCATCATGCTCTTGGCCACCCCGGTGCTCGCCGCCGCCGTGACCATGGTGCTGATGGACCGCAACTTCGGCACGACCTTCACCATTGCCCAGCAGGGCGGCGACCCGGTGCTCTACCAGCACATCTTCTGGGTCTACTCGCACCCGGCGGTGTACATCATGATCCTCCCCGGTTTCGGCGCGATCAGCCACGTGTTCGCAGCCTTCAGCGGTAAGCGCGTCTTCGGCTACCTGGGCATGGTTATCGCCGTGGGCATGATCACCGTCGTCGGCTTCATGGTCTGGGCCCATCACATGTTCACCGTCGGCATGCCCACCGCCTTGCAGGCCTACTTCATGTACGCCTCGCTGGTCATCGGCGTGCCCACCGGCATCAAGGTCTTCTCCTGGCTGGCGACGATGTGGGGCGGCAACATCCGCTTCACGACGGCGATGAAGTTCGCCATCGGCTTCATCTCAACCTTCACCATCGGCGGCTTTGGCGGCCTGATCTTGGCGATGGTCCCCACCGACATCACCTTCCAGGATTCGTATTTCGTCGTCGGTCACTTTCACATGGTGCTGGTCGGCGGCTCGACCATGTTGCTGTTCGCCATGACCTATTACTGGTGGCCGAAGATGTCAGGGCGCATGCTCAATGAGAAGGTCGGCTCGTTTGTCTTCTGGACCATGCTCGCAGGGGTGATGATCTGCTTCATGACCATGCATGTCACCGGCGCCATGGGCATGGCCCGGCGCGTACCGGTGTACTTCGCCGACTTCAAGCTGCTCAACCACATCACCACCTTCGGCTACCTGCTGACCTTCATCTCCGCGTTGGTGTTCTTCATCCAGCTGGTGTGGAGCTATTTCCGTCCGGCGACCATGGATAACGATCCGTGGAAGGTCAACGATGTGCAGAAGAGCTTCGAGTGGGCGACCTCCAGCCCGCCCCCAGTCTACAACTTTGAGGTCGTGCCGCCGATTCCGGTGGCCGACCAAATGGGTTCGCATCACTGACTCCCACCACTGATTTATGCCACTAGGCTGATCCACGACCCATGCACCCGTGCATGGGTCGCTGATTTCAGCGCTTTGCCCTGCCACTTCCGTGGCCCTGACCACACTCGCTAAGCGAACACCCTATGTCCACCATCACCCCCATCCGTGCCGGAGTCGCTGCCTGGTTGGGCGTACTTTTCTGCCTGGTGTTCACTCTGAACACGGTTGGTGGATGGGTGCGTCTGTCGGGCAGCGGCGTGGCGATTCCGCACTGGCCGGTGATCGAGCGTGGGAATACCTGGACCCTGCTGCCGCCGTTCACCAGCGAAGGCTGGGCGGACA
>JBILBP010000211.1:0-5156 GCA_044353645.1 Planctomycetota bacterium
CAAACGCGTGCTCGATCTCGGCTGCGGCACCGGCGTGCTGACGGTGCTCGCCGGCCAGCTGGGAGCGCAGCTGCTGGAGGCGGTCGATCTTGATCCGGATGCGGTCAAGCACACCCGTCGCACGCTGGCGGCGAATGCGATCAGCGGGCGGGTGTGGGTCAGCAATCTCCTGCGCAAGGTGCCCGCCGCCTACGACGTGGTCATCGCCAATCTGATCAGCGATCTGCTCATCGAATTGTTCGCATCTCAGACCTTGGCGGCGCGCGTAGCCTATCGCGGTCGGGTCCTGTGTTCGGGCATCCGTGCGGATCGTCGACCTGCCGTGGAAGCGGCAGCGGGGGAAGATGGATGGACGGTGACGGAGAGGACGTGGCAGGGGGAATGGGTGGGATTGGCTTTGCAGCGATAGATTTTTCTGAGGACGGTCTTCGGCCGTGGGCTCATTCTCCGATTAGGTTTTCCCGGGTCTTATTCCGGCTTCACCCGCTCCACCACTTCCAATCCATGTCCGGTCAAGGCGGCGATGTGCCTGTCTGCATGCGTGATCAGGCGCATGCGGCGGACTCCCAGATGGTGCAGGATCTGCGCACCGATGCCGTATTCGCGGGGGTCCATGGCCAGAGCGGTCTCCGGCTTGGTGCGGTGATCGGTGCCGCCGGCCTTGACCAGGCCATCGGGGATGCCGCGACCGTTGACGTCGCGCATGAGCAGGAACACGCCTTCGCCGGCGGCGGCGATCTGCCGTAGGCAGTCGCCGGCATTGACATTCAGGCCGACGCCGAAGAGATCGATCAGGGGATTCTCCTTCTGCACCCGCACCAGCACGGGGTCAATGTATTCGGCACCCGGTTTGAGATATTTGCCGGTGACCAGGGCGAGGTGGTATTCATTGCCGATGGTCGATTGATAGCTGTAGGCGCGCACGCGCCCGGCGGGGGTCTCGATTTCCGATTCGGCGGCGAGGCTGATCAGGCTTTCGGTGGCCTCGCGATAGGCGATGAGATCGGCGATGGTTGCGAGCAGCAGACCGTGTTCCTGGCAATAGGGGATCAGATCCGGCAGGCGCGCCATCTCGCCATCGGGCTTCATGATTTCGCAGATCACCGCCGCCGGCTTGAGGCCAGCGAGCCGTGCCAGATCGGTGCTCGCCTCGCTGTGGCCGGCGCGTACCAGCACACCGCCGTCGCGGGCGCGCAGCGGGAAGACGTGACCGGGACTGACGATGTCCTGGGGTTTGGTGTGGTCGGCGATGGCCACGAGGATGGTGCGCGCGCGATCGGCGGCGCTGATGCCGGTGGTCACGCCTTCGCGGGCTTCGATCGAGAGCGTGAAGGCCGTCGCCAGCCGCGAACGGTTGTCACGGGTCATCAGCGGCAGGCCGAGGCGGTCGAGCAGGGTGCCTTCCATCGCCAGGCAGATCAGGCCGCAGCCCTTGGTGGCCATGAAGGCGATCGAGCGGGCATCGGCGAACTCGGCGGCCATCACTAGGTCGCCTTCGTTTTCGCGGTCCTCGTCGTCGACCAGGACCACCATCTGGCCTTTTTGGAGGGCTTCGATGACGGTGGGAATGGAGGCAAATGGCATAGTGGTTCGCAGGATTTACGGCGTCGGTGAGGCAGGTGGAAGGGTATTCGACGGCGGTGCTTCCGCGGGCGGGCGGACGGGCTTGGGGCGCGGCGGAGGTGCCACCAGGGGGCCGTTGAATCGACAGGCGACGCTCAGGCCGTCGCGCGTCCAGGCCTCGGCGGCGTCGGCGGCCTTGTTCACCAGGGCCTCGGCATCGGCGCGTTCCTCGGGGCGGAAGCCGCCGAGGACGAACGCCACCTGGTCGGTCCCGGCGGGCAGCGGGCCGCAGCCGCAGCGCAGGCGCGCGTAGGTCGCTCCTAGGCGCGCCTCGATGTCGCGCAAGCCATTGTGACCGCCGGCACTGCCGTCGGGGCGCAGGCGCAGATGGCCGGTCGCGAGGTGTAGGTCATCGACCACCACCAGCAGATTGGTCAGCGGCAAATGGTAAAAAGCCAGCAGAGCCTGAGCGGCCTCGCCGGTGCGATTGACGAAGGTCGTGGGTTTGACCAGCAGCACCCGGCCAGTGGACGATTCCCAGGTGGCTATTTCCGCCTGGAAACGCTTCTCCCGGGCTAACGTCAGGCGCTGCCGCGTCACCAGGGTGTCGATCACCGCAAAGCCGAGATTGTGGCGGGTTCCGGCATATTCCCGGCCGGGATTGCCGAGCCCAAGGATCACTCGCATGGTTGCCGATGTTCAGTCCCGGCGGCGGTACGCCAGGAAGGGCTTTCTATTAATGCCGACGTTGAAGGTCGGCGCCAAGCGGGCCTCACTGCCACCTTGAAGCCGACCGCAATGGCCTAGCATCGCCCAGGCTCAACCTGCCGGGGGAATACCCCTCGGCAGGTTTTGCCTGTCTGGTAGCCGTATCCGCTCGTGAAGCAGGAGAGCATGTCGATGTCGAAGCAGGGATTCGCCAACAAGGTCGTACTCGGGCTCCAATGGGGCGATGAGGGCAAAGGCAAAGTCATCGATCAGCTCGCGGAGACCACCGATGTCGTGGTCCGCTGCCAGGGCGGCGCCAATGCCGGACACACCGTTGTCGTCGGCGGTCGCAAGTCGGTGCTGCACCTCTTGCCCAGTGGCGTCCTCCATGAGCGCGCGATCTGCATCATCGGCAATGGCGTGGTCGTCGAGCCGGCGGCGCTGGTCAACGAGATGGCCGAGCTCAAGGCCATGGGCTGCGATCTTTCGCAGCGCCTGAAGGTCAGCGACCGTGCGCACCTCGTGCTGCCCTGCCATAAGGCCCTCGACGCCGCCGCTGAAAAAGCTAAGGGCGCGGCCAAGGTCGGCACCACCCTGCGCGGCATCGGCCCGTGCTACATGGACAAGATGGCGCGCACCAATCTGCGCGCCGGCGATCTGCTCGATGCCCACTATCCGCAGCGCCTGCGCGCGCACCTGACGCAGCAGAACAAGCTCATCACCGCCCTCGGCGGCGACGCCGTTGATGTCGAGACCGCGTTGAAGGAATTGCTGCCCTTGTGTGAGCAGATTCGCCCGCTGGTCACCGACACCGCCGCTCTGCTGCACGAAGCGTCGGCGGCCGGCAAGGTGATGATGTTCGAGGGCGCTCAAGGCGTGATGCTCGACGTCGACTACGGCACCTACCCCTACGTGACCTCGTCGAACACTGGCGTCGGCGGCGTGATCACCGGCTCGGGACTCTCGCACAAGCAGCTCGGCGAGATCATCGGCGTGGTCAAGGCCTACACCACGCGTGTCGGTGGCGGTCCCTTTCCGGTCGAACTTCCGGATGGCCAGGATGCCAACGGCAAGCTCGCCAAGGGCGAGGAGATCCGTCAGCGCGGCGGCGAATTCGGCGCGACCACGGGTCGCCCGCGGCGCTGTGGCTGGCTCGACCTGGTGGCGGTGAAGTTCGCCTGCCGCCTCAATGGCGTCGATTCGATCGCCTTGACCAAGCTCGACATCCTCGATGCCGAGGCCGAACTGCCGGTGTGCATCGCCTATGAACTCGACGGCAAGCGCATCGACACCGTGCCGGCGCGGCTCGATGACCTCGCCCGGGTCACGCCCGTCTACCAGGTCCTCCCCGGCTGGAAGTCCTCTACCGTCGGCATGCAGCGTTGGAGCGACATGCCCAAGGCGGCGCAGGACTACGTGGCCTTCATCGAACGCGCTACCGGCGTGCCGGTGAAATGGATCGGCACCGGCCCCGGCCGTGAAGCCACGGTGGTGCGCGAGGCCGCTGCGAAAGCGTGATCCCGGTGTCGGCGGTCACTCCCCAGCCCAGCGTCGCGGCGAGCCTGGCCGGACTCGATCCGGCGCGCCTGCCATGTCACGTCGCGATCATCATGGACGGCAACGGCCGCTGGGCCCAGGCCCACGGTTGGCAGCGCACCCGTGGTCACGAAAAGGGCGCCGATATCGTGCGCGCGGTGACCACCGAAAGCGTGCGGCTGGGGATCGCGCGCCTGACGCTGTATGCGTTCTCGAGCGAGAACTGGTCGCGTCCGCCGGCGGAAGTAGCAGTGCTCATGGGCCTGCTGCAGCGCTTCCTGAGCGATGAGTTGCCAACCCTGCAGGACAATGGCGTGCGCCTGATGGCTATCGGCCAGCTGCAGCGTCTGCCGGCTGAGGTACGCCGTACGCTGGATGCGACCATCGCCGCCACCCGCGACAATCCCAACACCATCCTCAGCCTCGCGCTGAGTTATGGCGGTCGCGATGAGCTGGTCGATGCTGCGCGGGCGCTGGCACAGGCGGCGGTCGAGGGCCGCCTGGATCCCGCCGCCATCACCGCCGCGGCCTTCCAGGCGCAGCTCTATGCCGGCGCCTGCCCCAAGGGCGCCGACGCCGTCGATGTCGTTATTCGCAGCGCCGGCGAACAACGCCTCTCGAACTTCCTGCCGTGGCAGGCGGTCTACGCCGAATACGTCAGCGTCGCCGAGCCCTGGCCGGAGTTCAGCGTCGACGTCTATCGCCGGGCGCTATCGATCTATCAGTCGCGCGAACGCCGCTTCGGCAGTGTCTCTGCCTGTTTGCCGGCGATCACCCCGGAAGCCGCCGCCCGGTCATAGGAGTCTGTCGGGGCGCTTTCGCCGAGAGACGCGGCTACTGGATCCAGCGTTTGACCACGTCGGCGAGGGCCGCCGAGGTGACCGGCTTGGTCATGCATTCTTCGATGCCGATGTGGCGCAGCCGACTCAGGGCCTCGGGGCTGGAAGTCGCCGAAAGACCGATGACGCGGGTCCAGCTGCTCGGGCCGGTGCCACCGCGCAAGGACGAGAGGATGTTCTCGGCGCTCATGTCGGCCAGCTGCACGTCGAGGATGATGAGATGGAAGCGTACTTCGCTGGCCCGTTGCAGGGCCTGTACGCCGTCGACGGCGGTGACCACCGTATAGCCGAGACTCTGCAGCAATTCCTCAGCCGCGCGCAGGCTCACGTAATTGTCATCGACCACCAGCACCAAGCCCAGGGTCGGGAGGGGCGTGATCAGGCGCTGCGGAAGGGGGGTCCGCGGTTGCAAGCGGCGCGTGCCTCCCGGTACGAGGGCCTCGAGGATGGTATCGGCGCGGATCGGTTTGCGGATGTGGATCTCACCGGCGAGCGGTTCACGGCGGGGGC